>JAYWIE010000188.1:0-3784 GCA_043789155.1 Rubricoccaceae bacterium
CTCACTTACCAGTACGGCTTTACCGAAGCAGCCGGCAACTTCCAGGCCGATAACCTGGGCCGGGGCGGCGCGGGCAACGACTACGTGCGGGCCGAAGCCCAGGACGGCAGCGGCACCAACAACGCCAACTTCTCGACCCCGCCCGACGGCTCGCGCCCGCGGATGCAGATGTACATCGGCACGACCCCCACGCCCGACGTGGACGGCGACTTCGACAACGGCGTGATCGTCCACGAGTATGGTCACGGCATCTCGAACCGCCTCACCGGCGGCCCCTCGACCACGTCGTGCCTCGGCAACGCCGAGCAGCAGGGCGAGGGCTGGAGCGACTTCTACGGCCTCATGCTCACGATGGACGCCGCCGACGCGGGCGCGCAGAGCCGCGGGATCGGCAACTACCTCTTCGGCTATGGCGCGACCGGCGGCGGCATCCGCCTGCGGCCCTACTCGACGAGCTTCTCGGTCAACGCCTACACCTACGGCGACACGCGGACGATGACGGCCGTCCACCAGATCGGCTTCGTCTGGGCGACGATCCTCTGGGAGGCGACCTGGGAGGTGATGAACGTCCACGGCTTCAGCCCCGACCTGTACAACGGCACCGGGACGGCGGGCAACCAGATCGCGCTCCGGCTCGTCACCGAGGGGCTCAAGCTGCAGCCGTGCAGCCCCGGCTTCGTGAGCAGCCGCGACGCGATCCTCGCCGCCGACGTCAACCTCTACGGCGGCGCGCACACGGCCCTCCTGCAGGCCGCCTTCGCGCGGCGCGGGCTGGGCTACTCGGCCCGCCAGGGCGCGACGACCTCCAACACGGACAACGTCGAAGCCTTCGACCTCTGGCCGACGGGCACCAACCAGCCGCCGACGGCGGTCTTCTCGGCCGCCTGCACCGGCCTCACATGCCAGTTCACCGACGGCAGCACGGACCCCGACGGATCGGTCGCGTCGCGCGCGTGGGCCTTCGGCGACGGTGCCACGTCCACGGCCACCAGCCCGAGCCGGACCTACGCCGCCGCCGGCACCTACACCGTCTCGCTCACCGTCACCGACAACGGCGGCCTGACCGGCTCGGCGCAGCAGACGGTCACCGTCACGGCCGGCCCGGCGGCACCGGTGCTCTCGGTCGCCACGCGCGTCGCGAACCGGCGGACCTACGCCGACCTCTCGTGGACCGGCTTCGACGGCGGCCAGGTGGCCGTGTACCGCGACGGCGCGTCCATCGGGTCGACGGCCGACGACGGCGCGGTGAGCTACAACCTCGGCCGCAACGTGACGGGCTCGGGCACCTGGCGCATCTGCGACGTCGAGGACGGCGCGTGCTCGACCACGGTCACGGTGACGTACGCCGACGGCATCGGCGATGGCGTCGGCGCGGCGCTCGAGACCGCGCTCGCGGGCGCATTCCCGACCCCGTTCGCCGGCACGACGACCGTCCGGTTCTCGCTCGCCGAGGCGACCGACGCCGAGCTCGAGGTGTTCAACAGCCTCGGGCAGCGCGTGGCCACGCTGGCGTCGGGCACCCGCGAGGCCGGCACCCACGCCGTCGCGTTCGGCGCGGCCGGCCTGCCGGCGGGCGTCTACGTGGTCCGCCTGCGCGCGGGCGACGCCGTGTACACGAGCCGGATGCTGCTCGTGCGGTAGGCGGCGCTTGGCCGGAGCCCATCGGGTGGGCACCGGGGCGGCCCCGGTGCCTGTCCCCGCCCTCGGCGGGCCAGGCACCCTCGGGCCAGACCCGGGCGACGCGGACACGCGGGCACGGTGGATCTCGCCGTCGCATCGGTCGGTGCCGGGGCCGACTCGTGCTCCGCCGGCCCCGCGTCGCGAGCCTGCCGACGGGCTGGGCGGCCGTGCTGGCGGACACGCAGACGGGCGCGCGCGTGGACTCTCGCCGAGGCGTCCGAGTCCGCCTTCACGGTCGTGCCGCAGGCGGCCCGCGTGGTGGCGCTCGCGCCCGAGGCGGCTGAGGCGCTGGCGGTCCCGGCGAGCTTCACGCTGCCCGCGGCCGGCGCGGTGCGGCTGAGCGTGGTGGATCTGCTCGGCCGCGTGGTCGCCGTGCTGGCCGACGGCCCCGTCGCGGCGGGCCGGCACGAGGCACGCCTCGCCGGGCTCGCGCCGGGCGCGTACGTCGTGCGCCTCGTCGCCGGCGGCGAGACGCGGACGCAGCGCGCCGCCGTGGAGCGCTGAGCCTGCCCCCGGTAGCGCAGGCAGCGGGCCGGGCATCATGGCCCCGTCCCTGCCCGTCCGGCACGGATGTGGCGCAGGTGCAAGAGATTGGGTCCTCTGCGCTTGCGCATCGCCGTTCCAGGGCCCACCTTGCGTTCCTGTTCCTCCTCGCCCCGCCATGACCCGACTGCTGCTCCTCGCCCTCTGTCTCGCATGTACCGCGCCGGCCGGCGCGCAGAACCGGATCGACGCCGGCCCCGCCGCCGTCGACGCCGCGCTCGCCTACGTCCGCACGGCGTCCGCGCTCGGCACGGCGGCCGAGTTCGTCGCCACGGGCGGCCACGTGAGCGAGCCCGGCGGCGTGACGTACGTCTACGTCCAGCAGCAGGTCGGCGGCATCGACGTCGACCGCGCGGTCGTCGCGGTCGCCCTCGACCGGCAGGGCCGCGTCGCGCACGTCGCCGGCGACGTCGTGGCAGGCGGCCCCGACGGCGCGTCGTCGCCGTCGCTCTCGGCCGCGTCGGCCGCGGCGCTGGCCGCGGCGCGCGTCGGGATCAGCGCGTCGCCGGCCGTGCGGACGTCCGCGGCGACGGCCGACCGCGCGGCGACGCTGGACCCCGTCGCCGCCGCCGGCGACCCGACGACGGCGCGGCTCGTCTACTCGACGCCGACGGGCTTCCCCGACGGCGGCGCGCTGCGCCTCGCGTGGGCCGTCGAGGTGGACGTGCCCGCGGCGTCCGCGCGGTGGCGCGTGATGGTGGACGCGCAGACCGGGGCCGTCCTCAACGTCGCCAACCTCGTCCTGTCGTGCTCGTTCGGCGAGTCGCCATTCGAGCACGCCGCGCACCCGGCCGCTGAGGCGCCGGCCGCTCGGCCGCTCGTGCTCGCGCCGTACGCCGCCGACGTGGCCGCGGCAAGCACCGGGGCCGACCCGCTCGCCGGGCTCCAGGGCTCGATCGGCGCGCTCGTCTCGTCCTACAAGGTCTACGGCGCGCCCGTCGAGACGCCGAACCACGCCAGCCCGCTCCCGCCCGCCGACGCCCGCACGACCGTCGCGAACCCGGAGAACGCGCTCGCGTCGCCCTTCGGCTGGCACGACACCGACGGCGCGGCCGGGGCCGAGTTCACCATCACGCGCGGCAACAACACGTGGGCCAACATCGACCGCGACGGCACCAACGGGCCGGATCCGACCGGCGCGCCCGACGGCGGCGCGGGCCTGGTCTTCGCCCCGGGGCTCGACCTCTCGCTCGCCCCGACCGCAGGTACCAACAGCCAGGCGGCGTCTGTCAACCTGTTCTACTGGACCAACATCTTCCACGACATCCTCTACCAGTACGGCTTTACGGAGGCCGCGCGCAACTTCCAGACGAACAATTACGGCCGCGGCGGGTCCGGCAACGACGCCGTCTTCGCCGAGGCGCAGGACAGCGCCGGCACCAACAACGCCAACTTCGGCTCGGGCGGCGGCGACGGCGGGCCGGGCCGGATGCAGATGTTCCTGTGGAACTTCACGACGCCCAACCGCGACGGCGACTTCTCGAGCGACATCATCGCGCACGAGTACGGCCATGGCGTCTCGACGCGCCTCATCGGCACCGGCACCTGCCTCGGCAGCAAC
>JAYWIE010000189.1:0-3774 GCA_043789155.1 Rubricoccaceae bacterium
CCAGGTAGGGCGTGCTCGCCGAGCGCGCCGCGGCCGAGCGCGGCCGTCTGGACCGCAGATGGGCCGGGTACACGCCGGGCACATCCGGCCGGCACCCTAATCCAGCAGGGCCCAGAAGACGCCGAAGCGGACGACGCGGACAGGCAGCGGCTCGCCCTGCACGACCGCCGCGCCGACGATCTGCCCGAGCGCGTGGTCGAGTTGCAGGAAGACGGTCGCGCGGCGGCTGAACGTCGCCGCGGCCTCGACGCCGAGCGTGCCGCGCGCGGGCAGGCGCGCGCCGAGCGCCGTCGCCGGGTCGGGCAGGGCCACACGTCCCGTCGTCGGCTCGACGACCCGGCCGCGGAAAGCGGTCCACGCCCTTCCGACGACGGCCAGGTCGAGGTCCAGCACGCCGTCCCCGATGCCCGTCGCGCGCGCGCCCAGCCGCACGTCCGTGCGCAGGCGCGGGAGCGCGTCGGCGTCGCGGCGGGCGAGCGGAGAGGCGTCGGGGGCCAACGCGACGTGCGCCGTCGTAGCCGTGGTGAGGTAGAGGCCGCGCGTGGCGTCCGGGCGGAGACTCACGCCGAGCGTCGCGCCCATCGCCGCGAGCACGCCCGGTGCCGTCTCGACCGCGAACGCGGAGTCGCGGGCGACGAGCAGACGCGCGCTCCAGCGGGCGGTCGCGTAGCCTCGCAGCGTTAGCAGGCTAGCTCCGCGACGCCCCGCGAGCGCGGCGTCGGCCGAGAGGGTCCGCTCGGTCCCGCCGCCGCCGCGCAGCCGCGCGCCGAGGCCGGCGGCCTCGGCCGGACCCGGAGCCGACCCGCCGAGGCGGACGCCCGCGTCGAGCCTGCCGCGCGCGACGCGGAGCGCGAGCGCGGGGATGAGGCGGCCGTCGTCCACGACGCCGCCGGCCTCGGCCACGACGCCGCGCGCGAGGGAGTCGCGGACGGCCGCGTCGGCCCGCAGGCGCAGGCTGCCGAGTGCGTCGCCGAACGCCGCGCCGACGGGGTACGTGTCGGCCGAGAGCCCGCCCCGGAACAGGACCCGCGGGCCGAACGGCTGCGCGAGGCGCAGAGAGGCGCGCCGGGCGTGGACGCGCAGCGTGTCTCCCCCCCCCGCCTGCGCGAGGGCAGGGTCGCTCCGGAAGACGAGGCGCTGGCCGACGAGCGAGCCCGTAACGGTGGCGGGCTGAGCCGATAGCAGGCGGAACGTCGCCGCGGCGTAGCCCTCGGTCCGCAGCGTGCGCCGCGTGGCGGTCGGCTCGAGGACGCGGGCCGAGAGGCTGAAGATGGACGCGGCCGAGCCCGGCACGACGCCGACGCGGGCCCCGTCCGTGCGATCGGTGTAGAGCAGGCCGGCGTCGACGGTGAGGCCCCCGCGTGCCCCTGGGCGCGTGAGCAGCGCGCGCACGAGGACGTCCGTCTGCCGCAGCGTCGCGCCGACGAGCGTGCCGCGGCCGGCGCGGCTGAGCACGGTCCCGGCGACGGTGAGGCGGGCGTCGCGCGACGCGCCGCGCAGGAACGCGGGCGGCAGCCGCGTCTGGGCGTGCGTGGCCGAGACGTTCTGGACGCCGCTCTGGCCGGCGAGGTAGCGCAGCTCGGTGACGGGCCGCGCGAGGCGAAAGGCGCGCGTCTCGGCCTCGACTGCGGCCGTACGCCCGAGCCGCCCGTCCGCGACGCTGAGCGGGCCGAGCGCGGCGAGCGGCAGCAGGTCGAGGCGCGCCGCGCCGGTCACGAGGTCGTCGAGCGGGCGGCCGTCGAGCAGCACGGCCGCGCGCGCCGGGTCGAGGCCGTCGAACGAGACGCCGCCGGAGCGGCCGGGCGCGCCGAGCGCGTAGTCGAAGCCGCCCGGGACGCGCCCGAGAAAGGCCTCGGCCGAGAGAACCGACGTGACGGCCGGGACCGGCGAGACGACGCGCCCCGGCGCGGCGGCCGGCGGTGCGACGAGCCGCGTCGAGTCCGCCGGGATCGTCTGCGCGCTCGCCGCTGCGCTCATCACGAGCAGCACCGCGGCCAGGACAGCGTCCGCCACTGGCCATCGGTTCGGGTTGACCCGGTGCCCACGGGCCACTGGCGCACGGGCTCCGGCCCGGCGCATCAGACCCCGATCGGGAAGAGGCCGAAGAGGCGGCTCTCGATGCGCGAGACGATCTCGAAGCGGTCCTCGTCCTCGTTCACGAAGTCGAGCGCGTCCGTCTCGACGATCATCTTGGGGTACGGGTAGCGCTCGATCCAGTCCTCGTAGAGCGCGTTGAGCGCCTCGAGGTAGTCCAGGCGGATGCTGGCCTCGTACTCGCGGCCGCGGCTCTGGATGTGGCGCACGAGCGTCGGGACGCTCGCGCGGAGGTAGACGAGCAGGTCCGGCGGCCGGAGGTAGCCCGTCATGATCGCGAAGAGGTCGACGTAGTTGTCGTAGTCGCGGCCGTCCATGAGGCTCATCTCGTGGAGGTTGCGCGCGAAGATCTCGACGTCCTCGTAGATCGAGCGGTCTTGGACGACGGACGCCCCGAGCGCCTCGATCGCGCGCTGGTGCGTGAAGCGGCTCGAGAGGAAGAAGACCTGGAGGTTGAAGCTCCACCGGCGCATGTCGCCGTAGAAGTCGGCGAGGTACGGGTTGTCGTCGACGGACTCGAAGAACGGGGCCCAGCCGAAGGTGTCGGCGAGGATCTGCGTCAGCGTGGACTTACCGGCCCCGATGTTGCCGGCCACGGCGATGTAGAGCGGGCGCTTGGGCACCTCGGCGGCGTCGGCAGCGGAGGCGGGCGGGTCGAGGTCGAGGTCGGTCTGCATCGGGCGCGTCGGGTGGAGGCCGAAGGTACGGGGGCCAGTAGGCAGTGGGCAGTGGCCATCGGGTGAACCCGAACCGGTGGCCAGTGGCAGAGCGTGTCAGATTTCTCTGCCACTGGCCATTGCCCTACTGGCCCCATCCCTTCCTCACCTCGGCGTCCGGAGGTCGGCGGCGCGGACGGCCTGCTCCCACAGCAGCGCGCCGGTGTTGCTGTAGGTCCGCATCGTCAGCGTGCGCTCGGCGCGCGTGCCGGCGAACGTGAGCGTGCCGAAGTTGCGCGCCGTGTTGACGAGCGTGCCCGCGACGCGCGTCGGGAGCGCGGCCTCGGGGGATCCGGGCTGCGAGGCGGCGGTCGAGAGGCCGGCCGTGAGCGGGCTCGACGTGAAGTCGTAGAGCGGGTACGTGCCCGGGCGGTCGAGGCGCTGGAGCTCCGCGTGGTGGCGGTCGCCGGAGAGGAACACGACGCCGTCGATGCGGCGCTCGGCGAGGGCGTCGAAGAGGCGCTGCCGCTCCTCGGGGGCGACGTTGGCGTAGGTCTCGAAGAGGGCGGTCGGGTTGACGACCTGCCCGCCGATGCCGACGATCTTGAACGGGGCCTGGCTGGTCGTGAGCGCGTCGAGGAGCCACTGGAGCTGCGCGGGCCCGAGCATCGTGCGCGGCTCGCTGGCCGGGGTCGCGTCGGGCGAGCGGTACGAGCGGTCGTCGAGCAGGAAGAACTCGGCGTCGGCGATCTGGAACTGCGTGAACACGCCCGGCAGCTCGGGCAGGCCGAAGGTCGGGTTGGGCCAAAAGCGGCGGAAGACGTCGAGCGAGGCCCCTTTCTGGACGTAGGAGCGGTCCGAGTCGTTCGGCCCGTAGTCGTGGTCGTCCCAGATGGCGTAGTGGTGCGCCGCGCCCAATAGCGGCTGCATTTCAGGCAACGACCGCGTGTGGGTATTTCGGTACAGCACGCCCGAGCGCGAGTTCCAATCTACTTCGCGCAAATAAATATTGTCGCCACCCCAA
>JAYWIE010000190.1:0-3772 GCA_043789155.1 Rubricoccaceae bacterium
GCTCGCGCCGGTCGGCTCGTCGCTCTGGATGGCGGCCCTCGCGACGGCCGCGAACGTCGTGTTCGGCGTCGCCGTCGCGTTCGTCGTCGCCAAGGGCCGCGTGCCCGGGCGCGGGCTCGTCCGCGCGCTCTCGGTCCTGCCGTTCGCCATCCCGGGCACGTCGATCGCGCTCGGCCTCGTCGTCGCGTTCAACGCGCCGCACGTGTGGACGGCCGGGCAGGTGCTCGTCGGGACCGTCTGGATCCTGCCGCTCGCCTACTTCGTGCGCCACGTGCCGCTCGTGGTCCGGAGCACGCAGGCCGCGCTCGAGGCCGTCGACGACCGCCTCGCCGAGGCCTCGCAGGACCTCGGCGCGGGCGCGTGGACGACCGTCCGCCGCGTGGTGCTGCCGCTCGTCGCGCCGGCCATCGCCGCCGGGGCCCTGCTGACGTTCGTGACCGCGCTCGGCGAGTTCGTCGCCTCGGTGATGCTCTACGTCTACGACAACCGGCCGATCGCCGTCGAGACGTTCGCGCAACTGCGGCAGGGCGCGTTCGGGCAGGCCGCGGCGTACAGCGTGCTGCTGATGGCGCTCGTGGCCGTGAGCGTCGGGCTGAGCCGGCTGGTGGGTGGAAGGGTCGAGGGTTGAGAGGTTGAGGGTTGAGAGGCTGAGGGGAAATGCTCTCTCGGCCATGCACAGCGCCGGGGCGAAGCGATCTCCCCCCTCCACCCTGAAACCCCTCAACCCTGTAACCCCTCTCCCCGCCCGCCCGGGCTAAGCGCTTCCACACGGCCCGTACCTTCCCGTCTTCGCCGACCGTGCGGCTGCGCGCCGCCCCCGTCATGAAGATCACCGTTCTCGGAGCCGGGGCCATCGGCTCGGCCGTCGCCTACGACCTGTGCCGCCGGCCCGAGGTCGCGCGCGTGCAGATGTGCGAGGCGCAGCCGGTGACCCTGCGCGCCTACCGCAGCGCGCACGCGCACCCCCACCTCCGGACGTACGAGGCCGACGCGCGCGACACGCCGACGCTCGAGCCCATCCTGGCCGGCTCGGCCGTCGTGGTGTCGTGCGTCGGGCCCGAGCTCAGCGGGCGCGTCGCGACCCTCGCGCTCGAGCTCGGCGCGCACGTCGTCGACCTCAGCGGGCCGGCCGAGAGCGGCCTCGACCGCGGCCTCGCCGACATGGCCGAGCGCCGGCAGCGCCACGTCGTGACGGGCTGCGGCCTCGCCCCCGGCCTCGCGGGCATCCTCGCCGTGCGCGGGCTCGCGCGCCTCGAGACGGCGACGGCCGCCCGCATCCGCGTCGGCGACGTCCCGACGGACCCCGGCGAGCACTTCAGCCACCGCCTCGCGTCCTCGGCCGAGAAGCTCCTGAGCGACTACACGCAGCCGGCGACGGTCCTGCGCCACGGGCACGTCGAGACGCGCGAGCCGCTGACGGGCGTCGAGACGCTGGACGTCGCGGGCATCGGGCAGATGGAGGCCTTCTACACCGGCGGCGGCCTCGGCACGCTCGCCGAGGCGCTCGACGGCCGCCTGGACCGCCTCGACGCCAAGACGCTGCGCCTGCCGGGCCACGCGGCCCAGATGCGCTTCCTGCTGGACCTCGGGCTGGCCGACCGGACCACGCTGGACGTCCGCACGCACCTCACCTACCGCGACGTGCTCGTGCGCCGCATGCGCCGCCGCCTGGGCGGCGCGTACCACGACGCCGTCGTGGTGCGGGTCGAGATCGAAGGCACGGCCGGTAGCGCCGGCGACGCGCCGGGCGAGGCGGGAACGCTCGTCTACGAGATCGTCGACCGCTTCGACGAGGCCTCGGGGCTCTCGGCGATGCAGCGCTGCACGGGCTTCCCCGCGGCCGCCGCGGCCGTGCTGCTGGGCACGCGCGCCGTCCCCGGCGGCGGCCTCAGCGCGGCCGAGCAGGTGCTGCCCGCCGAGCCCTTCTTCGCCATGCTCGCCGAGCGCGGCATCTGCGTGAGCGAGCGCTGGGAGCCCGCGTGACGACGGGGCGACGGGGCGACGGGGCGACGGGGCGACGGGGCGACGGGGCGAAATCTGACACTGCCTTCTCTACTTGTCATCCCGCCGGGTAAACCCGCCGGGACACCCGGACCTGACCTGACTTGATCCGGGATGACATGTTTTTGTTGTTGTGATTGTCGAAGAGGAACCGTTTCAGTCGACCGTTTCCAAACCCCAAACCCCAAACCCCAAACCCTCAACCGTCCAGCCTGAGCGCGAGCTGGGACGGCGCGCCGAGCGGGACGAGCGCGCTGGCCGTGAGCCCGACGAGGCGGAGCGGGGCCGCGGGTGGGGCCGGGCGTGCGAGCAGCCGGACCGCCACGTCGAGCAGCGCGGCCGCGGACGTCACGGGGTCTCCGAGCGACGCCGCGCGCGTCGTCTGCACGAAGCGCGCCGTCTTGAGCTTCAGCGTGAGCGTCCGCGCCGCGACGCCGTGGCCGGCGAGGCGGCGCGCGAGCTCGTCCGCGATGGGCCCGAGGCGCTCGGCGATGGCCGCGGCCCCGCGGACGTCGCGCTCGAACGTCCGCTCGACGCCGACCGACTTGCGCGCGCGGTGGGCGCGCACGGGGCGCTCGTCGAGGCCGCGCGCGACGCGGGCGAGCCACGCGCCCGTCGTGCCGAGGCTCGCCCGGAGCGCGTCCTCGCTCCACGCCTGGAGGTCCGCGCCCGTCCGGATGCCGAGCCCGTGGAGGCGTCGCGCCGTCGCCGGGCCGACGCCGTGGAAGCGCTCGACCGGGAGCGCGGCGAGGACGCCGAGCGCGTCCTCGGGCAGGATGACCGAGAGGCCGTCCGGCTTGTCCATGTCGCTCGCGAGCTTGGCGAGGAACTTGCAGGACGAGACCCCGGCCGACGCCGTGAGCCCGGTCGCGGCCCAGATCTCGGCGCGGATGGCCTCGGCCGTCCGCGTGGCCGAGGGCGGCCCGACGAGCGGCGCGCTCACGTCGAGGTAGGCCTCGTCGAGCGACAGCGGCTCGACCGCGGCCGTGTAGCGCTGGAAGACGGCGTGGACGGCGCGCGACGCCTCGCGGCACGCGTCGAACCGCGGCGGGACGACGACGAGGCCCGGGCAGAGCTGGCGCGCCTGCGCCATCGGCATCGCCGAGCGGACGCCGAACGGCCGCGCCTCGTATGACGCCGCGCACACGACGCCGCGCCCGGACGCCCCGCCGACGGCGACCGGGCGGCCGCGCAGCGCGGGGTCGTCGCGCTGCTCGACGGACGCGTAGAAGGCGTCCATGTCCACGTGGAGGATCTTGCGCACGGGCGGGAGGGCAGGCCGCAGGCTACCGCCGCCGCGAGCGGGCCGGGCGCTCCGCAGGACGGTCGCGGGGCGGGACCGGGGCGCGAGACGGGCGCTCTTTCACGGTGGACATCCGGTACGGGGACGTACCATCGGGACGTCCTATTCGAGACCGGCAGAGCCCGGAACGGACTGCGTACGACCCCGGCCTACGCGCCCCCGCCCATGTCCCGTCCCGACTCGACTGCACCGCTGCCCGGCTCCGGAGGCTTCAGGAGCGCGCCGCGCCCGACGCCCGGCCCGGAGCACGCGCGGGCCGACGTGCTGGCGAAGCTGCGGGCAGCCATCGCGGCGACGCCGTGGACGACGCCCGACGGCCCGGCGCACGCGCCCGCGCGCTCCGTCCCGCCCCGCACCGCCGCCTCGTGGGCCGACGCGCCGACGGTGCCCGGGTGCTTCTCGCCGAGGATCGGGGAGAAGGGATCGTTGTAGAGCATCGTCCGGTCCCGACCCCAGAACAGGATGATC
>JAYWIE010000191.1:0-13865 GCA_043789155.1 Rubricoccaceae bacterium
GTTCTCGGGGTCCGTGCGGGGGTTGCCCGAGTAGCGCTCCTGGTAGATCGTGTCGTAGAGCCGCTGGTCCGGGACGGGCGCGACGGCCATGCCGAGCGCGAAGACGTCGGGGTAGCGGAAGAGGCTGTTGAGCGTCTGCGAGCCGCCGCCGGACCAGCCCCAGATGCCGACGCGGGCGGCGTCGACGAACGGGTAACGGGCCGCGAGCGCGCGCGCGGCCGCGGCCTGGTCCGCCGACGCCTGCACGCCGACCTGCCCGTAGACGCTCTTGCGCCACGCGCGGCCGCGCGGGCTCGGCGTGCCGCGCCCGTCGACGCTCGCGACGATGTAGCCCTGCTGCGTCAGCATGAGGTGCCAGAGGTAGCCCGAGCCGCCCCACGCGTCGTTGACGGTCGTGCTGGCGGGCTCGCCGTAGACGTGCATCAGGACCGGGTACGTGCGCGTCGAGTCCAGGCCCGGCGGGAGCATGACGTAGGCGTCGAGCAGCGTCCCGTCGTCGGCGGGGAGCTGGGTGAAGAAGGCCCGGCCGCGGTCCAATTGCCCAACGCGCGCGCGGAGCGCGTCGTTGGAGGCCATCACGCGGACGGTCTGGTGGCCGGGCAGGCGGATGAGCTCGGTCCGCGGCGGGCTCCCGAACTGGCTCCACGAGTGGACGGCGTAGCGCGCGCCGGGCGAGAGCGAGTAGGTGTGAGTGCCGGCCTCGTCCTCGGGCGTCAGGCGCTCGGTTCGACGTCCGTCGAGGCGCGTCCGGTAGAGCACGCGCTGCGTGGTCGCGCCCCCTTGCGGCGCGGCGCGGTAGTACACCCAGCCGCCCTCGGTGTCGATCTGCAGCACCGACAGGACGTCGAAGCCGGCCGGCGTGACCGCGCGGATGTCGCGGCCGTCGCGGGACACGACGTAGAGGCGCTGCCAGCCGTCGCGGTCCGACAGCCACGTGAAGCGCCGTCCGCCGTCGAACCAGACGAGGTCGTCGACGGCGTCGGTCCACGCCGTGTCCGTCTCGACGAGGACCGGGCGCGTCGTCATCGTGCGCGTGTCGGCGAGGAGGACCTCGTTGCGCTGCTGCGGGCGGTCGAGGTGCTGGACGACGAGCTCGGTCGAGGACGCGGCCCACTCCATGCGGGCCGGGTAGTGGTTGCGCTCGTCGTCCGAGAGGCGGAACCAGCGCGTCGGGCCGCCGGTCGCGGCGACGACGCCGACCTTGGCCGCGCTGTTGGTCTCGCCGGCCTTGGGGTACTGGACGGGGACGGTGTAGCTGTAGAGCGAGTCCGTGTCGTTGATCATCAGGAAGTCGCGGACGCCGCCGGCGTCGAGCCGCCAGTAGGCGATCTGCGCGCCGTCGGGGCTCCAGCGGAAGCCGTTACGGAGGCCGAACTCCTCCTCGTAGACCCAGTCGAAGGTGCCGTTGATGACGGTCTCCGAGCCGTCGGTCGTGAGCGCGGTGATCGCGCCCGTCGCGACGCTCTCGACGTAGAGGTTGTGCTCGCGGACGTACGCGACGCGCGTGCCGTCGGGCGAGAACGTGGCGAACATGAGCGTGCTTGGCGCGGCATCCGGCCCGCCGAGCTGGCGCAGGCGGCCATCTGCGCGCACCCAGTAGTCGCCGCGCGTGTTGGCGCGCCAGACGCGGGCGCTGTTGGTGTAGACGAGCGCCGTCCGGCCGTCCGGACTGAACTCGAGGTCCTCGACCTGGAGCGGGGCCGCCGCGCCGGCGGGCGTGAGCTGGGGGGACGTCAGCAGGGTCTCGGCCGCGCCCGTCGCGACGTCTCGGCGGACGTAGGTGAAGCCGGCGTCGGTCCGCTCGATCGCGGCCGTGTGCGTGCCGTCCTGCCACTGCGCGCCGGCGCGCTCGCCGGCGAACGTGCGCGAGTTGAAGATCTGGTCCAGCGTCAGCCGCGACGGGTCGGCGGTCTGTGCGGCGGTCTGCGCGGAGACGGACTGGACGAAGACGAGGCCAAGGGCCAGGACGAGGCGGCGGGTCATCGGGCGCGGCGGTGGTGTCACGGAGAATACCCGATTCCGCCCCTGCGCAGACGCCTCGGCGGCGGGTCCCTCACTCCCACTCGATCGTGGCCGGCGGCTTGGACGAGATGTCGTACGCGACGCGGTTGATGCCGCGGACCTCGTTGATGATCCGGTTCGACGCCCGCGCGAGGACGTCGTACGGGACGTGCGCCCAGTCCGCCGTCATGCCGTCCGTGGACGTCACCGCGCGCAGGCAGACGGCCTGCTCGTACGTCCGGAAGTCGCCCATCACGCCGACGGTCTGGACCGGCAGCAGGACGGCGAAGGCCTGCCAGACGGCGTCGTACTCGCCCGACGCGTGGAGTTCGTCGAGCCAGATCGCGTCGGCTTGCCGCAGCAGGCGTAGCCCCTCGGGCGTGACGGCCCCGAGGTGGCGCACGGCCAGGCCGGGCCCGGGGAACGGGTGCCGCCCGACGATGGCCTCGGGCACGCCGAGCGCGCGCCCGACGGCGCGGACCTCGTCCTTGAACAGCTCGCGGAAGGGCTCGAGCAGCTCGAACCCGAGCTCCGCCGGCAGCCCGCCGACGTTGTGGTGCGTCTTGATCGTCGCCGACGGCCCCTTGAACGAGACCGACTCGATGACGTCCGGGTAGAGCGTGCCCTGCGCGAGAAAGCGCGGCTTCGTGCCCAGCCGCGCCGTCACGGCCTCGGTCTGTTCGTGGAAGACCTCGACGAACGTGCGGCCGATGATCCGGCGCTTCTCCTCGGGATCGGCGACGCCCGCGAGGCGCGTCAGGAACAGCTCGCCCGCGTCCACGACGACGAGATCGATGGCGAAGCCGTCGCGGAACGTGGCCTGGACCTGCTCGAACTCGCCGGCCCGCAGCAGGCCGTTGTCGACGAACACGCACGTCAGCCGGTCGCCGACGGCGCGGGCGATGAGGGCCGCCGCGACGGACGAGTCCACGCCGCCAGACAGTCCGAGGATCACGTGGTCGTCGCCGACGCGCGCGGCGATCTCGGCCGTCTTGTCGTCGATGAACGAGCCGGTCGTCCAGTCGCCGCGGCAGCCGCAGATGCCGAGCACGAAGGTGGCGAGCATGCGCGCGCCGTCGGCGGTGTGCATCACCTCGGGGTGGAACTGGACGCCGGCGAGGTGCGCCGTGCGCCCCGAGCCGGCGACGGCCGCGAGCGGGGCCGAGTCGGTCTCGGCGATGGCGTGGAAGCCGTCGGCGAGGCGCGTGAGGCGGTCGCCGTGGCTCATCCAGACCGTCGCGGCCTCGGGCACGCCCGCGAGCAGCGGGTGCGGCGCGCCGACAGTTCGCAGAGCCGCGCGGCCGAACTCGCGCTCGTCGCTGGCCTCGACGGTCCCGCCGAGCGCGACCGTCATCGCCTGCAGCCCGTAGCAGATGCCGAGCACCGGCACGGGCGCGCCCGCGGGCGTCGTCAGGCGCAGCAGGGCCGGGTCGAGCTGCGGCGCGCCGGCGTCGTACACGGACGACGGGCCGCCGGAGAGGATGAGCCCGGCCGGCGCGAGCGCCGCGATCTCGGCCGCGGGCCGCGTGCACGGGTGGATCTCGCAGTAGACGCCCGCCTCGCGGACGCGCCGGGCGATGAGCTGGGTCGTCTGGCTGCCGAAGTCGAGGATGACGACGCGCTGGTGCTGCATGGGTCGGGGCGAGGGTGGACCCCGGCCGTGCGGGACGGCCAATCTACCGACCTGGCCCGAGGGCTCAGGCTCGCCTGAGCAGACGGTCGTACTCGTCGTGGGGGCCGATCCAGAACCACACGACGACACCGCCCGTGAGGACGCCGAGTGCCCGGTGGTCGAGCCCGATCCGTACCGAGTACACCGGGCGTCGCTTTCCGACACGCTTGAACTGCAGGCCGGGATGCGAGGGGTCTGCCGCAAACCGCGTGTAGGCGTCTCGGGCTGCCGTTCGGACAGAGTCAGGGAGCGCCCGGTAGGCCGTCCAGAACGACGGCTCGGTCTGCGACAGGAAGCCGGGCGGCACTACAGGTCGTCGGGACCGAGCGGCCGCGTGAGGCCGGCGCGGTGGGCGTCGAGCGCGCGGTCGGCGAGCCGGGTCAGCAGGTCGTCGGACTCGGGTCGAGCGAAGAGGTCGTCCCACCGGGCGTCGGCGTCGAGTTCGGCGAGGACGCGCCGGGCGAGCGCCTCCTGGTCCGACGGCGGGAGGCCGGCGGCACGGTCGAATGCCTCTTCGAGCAGGTGGTGCATGGCCGCGGAAGGGATAGAGCACAGTGAGCCCGCGCAACGGACTCGGACAGGCACGGACCAGCCGAGACGACGGCTGGCCCGGTGCGGGCTACAGCGCCGGCCGCGTGCGGGCGAGCCAGTCCGGCGCGGCGACGTCGTCGAGCAGCGTGATGAGGCGGCGCGTGCGGTAGCCCTCGATGAGCGTCCGGATCTCGCCGCGCGAGTCGTCGAGCGCGTTCGCGATGAGGTCCGCGGCGAAGCCGCGCTCGCCGAGCTCGATCGTCATCTCCATCGAGACGACGCGGCTGATGGCGCGGCCGAGCTCGACGAGCTTGCGCTGCGGCATCTTCCAGTCGACCTCGAACGCGAGGACGTCGCCGAGCAGCGTCGAGGCCCGCGCCGTGAGCGGCTCGGAGGCGAGGTAGCGCCCGAGGTGCGTCTCCTTGACGCGCCGCATGGACTTCATGACGGACTCGCTCACCTGCTGGTAGAGGATATCGTTGGAGCCCTCGAAGATCTGGAACGGCCGGCTGTCGACGACCGAGCGGCCGGCGATGTGGTCCGAGCGGTAGCCCTGCCCGCCGACGAGCTGCAGCAGCGACTGCGCCGACTCCTGCATCCAGTCCGAGCAGGTCGTCTTGAAGGCGTTGGCCTTGAGCGACTCGCCCGAGAGGTCGCGGTCCGTGCCCGCGTTCTCGGACGTGTCCAGGCAGAGCGCGGCGCAGTTGGTGACCATCGCCTGGAGGCGGGCGATGCGCCCGCGGACCTGGTCGTAGTCGATGAGCGACTGCCCGCCGACGAAGCGGTCGCGGCAGTGCGCCACGGCCTCGTCCAGCATGCGCCGGAGGTAGCCCATGCCCATGCCGGGGAACTGGAGGCGGCTGCGGTGCAGCACGTCGAGCATCATCTTGACGCCGGTCGTCTCGGGCTCGAGGCGCGCCGAGTCCGGGACCTCGATCGAGACCCGGTTGCGGCCGTAGGGCAGCATCCGGAGGCCGAGGTTGGGGTAGACCTCCTCGACCTCGATCGTCTCGCCGGGCATGGTCTGGTCGGCGACGAAGAAGTCGACGTCGCGGCGGAGGTTGCCGTCGCCGGCGAGCGGGCGCGCGGTGACGAGCCAGTAGTCGGCCCAGCCGGTGAGGCCGCCCCAGTGCTTGGTGCCCTCGATCCGGACGGTCCCGCGGCCGGTCTCGCGCCACGACGTCTTCATCGAGAGCGCGTCCGAGCCGTAGCCCGGCTCGGTGATCATGAGCCCGCCGAGGCGCTTGTCGCGGAGGACGCCGCCGAACGAGCGCGTCTTGACCTCGTCGCCGCCGTACTTGGCGACCGGCTGCAGGAACAGGCCGCCGTTGATGCCGACGAGCAGCGTCAGCGCGAGCGACTGGTAGCCGGTCTCCTCGAGCACGGCGAGGCCCTCGCGGATGTGCCCGCCGCGGCCGCCGTACGCCTCGGGGATGTAGACGGAGAGCGGATCGGTCTCGCGCATGCGGTCCAGCACGAACGGAGGCAGGCCGCGGTCGGCGTTGATGTCGTCGCACGACGCGCGTTCCTCGAACAGGTGCTGCAGGCGGTCGCGGTAGATCCCGATAAACTCGCCGAACGGCTGGCGGCGGCGGGCCGCGGGCTCAGCCGACGCGATCGGGGGGGCGGACGGGGCGAGGCGGCGGAGCGGTAGTGCGCACATGCGGGCAGCGGAGGCGGGGACGCAAAATAGGCCGGGCGGCCCGGGCGGACCCTGCGGGAACGCAGAAAGGGCAGAGGCCGTGTCCGGGAATCCTCCGATGCCGCCCGCGTGCACACCGTTCCCCGGCTCTCCGTTTCGCCGCTTCGCCTGCCACCGCTGCGCCTGCCGCCCGGCGTCGCCGTCGGCGTGGCGACGGAGCCCGAGCCGGGCCTGCTCTCGCCGGCCGAGCGGGCACGCCTGGAGAGCTTCGCGAGCGCGGACCGCCGCCACGCCTTCGTGCTCGGCCGGACGGCCGCGCGGACGCTGCTCGGCGAGGCCCTCGGGCTCGCGCCCGAGCACGTCGTGCTGGACGTCGCCGAGAGCGGCGCGCTCGTCGTGCCGGGCTACGGCGTGCCGGGCTACGGCGTCTCGGTCGCGCACACCGGCCGCGGCGCGGGCGCGGTCGGCGTCGCCGCCGTCGCCCGCAGGCCCGTCGGCATCGACGCCGAGACGGTGGCGGCGCGGCGGCCGGACCTCTGGCGGCGGCTCCTCTCCCCCGCCGAGCACGGCGCGCTCGAGGCGCTCGGCGGGCCGACGGACGACGCGCAGACGCTGCTGTGGGCGCTCAAGGAATCCGTCCTCAAAGGCCAGCAGACGGGCTTGCGGGCCGGGGCGCGGTCGGTCGTGCTCGGCGTGCCCAAAGACGGGCGCGTCCGCGCGGTCTCGGACCAGAGCGGCGCGTGGGACGTCGCCTACGCGCGCTTCGGCGCGGCCGTCGTGGCCGTCGCGTGGCAGGAGAGCGAGGACAGCTTAAGGTTTAAGGATTAATGCTTATATGATATTAATGCCAAACATTAACTTTAAACCGTATTTCACATTGCGGCGAACGTGTCGCACTGGCCGACCTCGCCCGACTGGAAGCCGGTGCGGAACCAGCGCGCGCGCTCCTCCGACGAGCCGTGCGTGAACGTCTCGGGCTGGACGCGCTGCCCGGCCGCCTCCTGCAGCCGGTCGTCGCCGACGGCCGCCGCAGCCGCCAGACCCTCCTCGACCTCGCCGTCCTCGAGCACGTCGCGCTCGGACTCGGCGTAGTGCGCCCAGATGCCGGCGTAGCAGTCCGCCTGGAGCTCGGTCGCGACCGACTTCTCGTTGCTCTGGCGGCCGTCGAGCGTGCCCTCGAGGTTCTGGACGTGGTGCCCGATCTCGTGCGCGATGACGTAGGCCGCGGCGAAGTCGCCGGGCGCGCCCATCTGCGCGAGCTCGTTGAAGAACGACGGGTCGATGTAGAGCTTCTGGTCCGCAGGGCAGTAGAACGGGCCCGTGCGCGAGTCGGCCGCGCCGCAGGCCGTGCTGACGCCGCCGGAGAAGCGGACGAGCGTCGGCTCGGGGTAGTCGATGTTGCCGCGCTGGAAGAGCTCGCCCCAGACCCGCTCGGTGTCGCCGAGGACGGCGGCGAGAAAGTTGTTGGTCTCGTCCGCGAGGTCGGCTTGCTGGACCGTCTGGTCCGCCGGTGCGCCGCCGCCGCCGCCGACGAGGCCGCTCGTGTCGACGCCGAAGTAGGCCCCGATGAGGAGCACGACGAGGCCGCCGATGCCAATGGCTCCGCGGCCGCCGCCACCGCCGCCGCTGGCGACGACGACGTTGCTGGACCGTCCACTTCCGAATCGCATGGCTTCGCGGGTGAGGGCTCGGCGTACGCGCGCCGCGTCTGGCCTGATCCGGAGGCGGCGCAAGACGCCCCGGCGGCGCGTCTCTACCTTGGCCCTCCCCCGCCCTGCCTGCCCGTGCTCGCCACCGTCCGCCTCGTCAACGCCGTCTTCTACGCGCACCACGGCGTGCTCGCCGAAGAGCACGTCGTCGGCGGCCGCTTCGAGGTCGACGTCGCGATGACGCTGGACGTGGCCGAGGCGGCGGAGACGGACAGCCTCGACCGGACGGTCGACTACGAGCGCGTCTACCACATCGCGCGCGAGGTGGTGACGGGCGCGAACGCGTTCCTCATCGAGCGGCTCGCGTGGGGCATCGCGACGGCCGTCCGCGCGGCGTACCCGGCGCTCGAGCGCGTCGAGGTGACGGTCCGCAAGCCGAACCCGCCCGTCGGCGGGCCGTGCGACCGCGCCGAGGTCTCGCTCGCGCTCGGCCCGGCATGAGCGAGACGCTCGCGCCAAGCGAGACGCTCGCGCCAGTCGTGATGGCCGCGTTCGGGCTCGGGGCCAACGCCGGCGACCGCCTCGCCGCGCTCCGGCAGGCCGTCGCGGCCCTCGCGCGCGTCGGGCGCGTCGTCGCCCTGAGCCCGGTCTACGAGACCGAGGCGCACGTGCTGCCGGGGCAGGCCCCGCAGCCGGACCACCTCAACGCGGTCGTCCTCGCCGAGACGTCCCTCGCGCCGCTCGCGCTGCTGAGCATCCTGCACGCCGCCGAGCGCGCGGCCGGCCGCGACCCGCGCGCCGAGCGCTGGAGCGCGCGCCCGCTCGACGTCGACCTGCTGCTCTACGGCGACGCGGCCCTCGCCGCGCCCGGCCTCGTCGTCCCGCACCCGCGCCTCGCCGCGCGCCGCTTCGTCCTCGCCCCGCTCGCCGACGTCGCCCCGAACGCCCGCGTGCCCGGCACGGGCCGGACCGTCCGGGAGCTGCTCGCGGCATGCCCGGACGCCGCGCGGATTTCAAGAACGCGGCTTCGGTTGACGTAGGTGGGCAGTGAAAGGTGAACGGCCATCAGCGAACGGCCATCGGGGAAATGCATCTGCCGTTGCCCGTTGGCCGTTGCCCGTTGGCCTCTCGCCACGTGCGATCTTGCCGACGCTCCCCCACCCCGACAGATGCCCGCGTCCCCGTTCCCCGACCACGTCGGCTACGTCGCCGTCGAAGGCGTCATCGGTGCCGGCAAGAGCACGCTCGCGCGCATGCTCGCCGCGCTCGCCGGCGGCCGCCTCGTGCTCGAGGAGTTCGAGGACAACCCGTTCCTCGGCACGTTCTACGCCGACCGCGACCGCTGGGCGTTCCAGACGCAGCTCTCGTTTCTCGCGAGCCGCTTCAAGCAGCAGCGCGCCCTGCTCAACCGCGACCTCTTCGGCGCGACCGTCGCGGACTACACCTTCGACAAGGACCGCATCTTCGCCCACGTCACGCTCTCGGGCGACGAGCTGCAGCTCTACGAGACGCTCTACAGCATCATGGAGCCGTCGGCGGCGACGCCGGACCTCGTCGTCTACCTCCGGTCGTCGGTCGAGCGCCTGCTCAAGAACATCGCGCTCCGCGGCCGCTCCTACGAGGCCGGCATGGACCCGGCCTACCTCACGGAGCTCACGGCCGCCTACGACCGCTACTTCTTCCACTACCGCAAAGGCCCGCTGCTCGTCGTCGACACGACGGCGATGGACTTCGTGCGCAGCGAGGCGGACTTCGAGGCCATCGTGTCGCAGATCCGGCGCGTCCGCGGCGGCACGACGTACGTCGCCGCCCCCACGCCGGCCTGACGACGGGCGACGGGCGACGGCACGACGGGCGACGGCACGCAATCTGACGCCGCCCTCTCTCCTTGTCATCCCGCCGGGTAAACCCGCCGGGATACCCGGACCTGACCTGACTTGATCCGGGATCTGCCTTTGCATTATCGCATACAGTACAAAAGGCAAAAGGCAGATCCCGGATCAAGTCCGGGATGACATATTTTTGTTGTTGAGAGTAACCACTTGGAACCGTTTCAGTTGAAACCCTTCAACCCTTCAACCCTTCAACCCTTCAACCCTTCAACCCTTCAACCCACGCCGCGGTGACGGTCTCGGACCAGTACTCGCCGCCGGGCGCGACGAAGCCGACGTGGCCGCCGTGGCGCGGGGTGAGCACGTGAAGCGCGCCCGCGCTCGGCGGGAAGCAGGACGGCGCGAGGAAGGGGTCGTCGAGCGCGTTGACGAGCAGCGTCGGGACGGCGAGGCGGCCGAGCACGGGCAGCGCCGACGCGCGCGCCCAGTAGTCCTCGGCGCTCGCGAAGCCGTGGACGGGGGCCGTGAAGCGGCCGTCGAAGGCGCGGAACGTCCGCATCCGGCGCATGCCCTCGACGGAGGGGGCGTCCGGAAAGGCGGCCGCCTTCTGCTCGGCCTTGGCGACGAGCGAGCGCAGGAAATAGTGCATGTACGGCCGGCGCGTCGGCCGCTCCATCACCATGGCCGACGCCGCGAGGTCGACCGGGGCCGAGATCCCGACGACGGCCACGATGCGCGGGTCGATGTCAGGCCCAAGGTCGGCGGCGTACTTGAGCGTGAGGTTGCCGCCGAGCGAGAAGCCGACGAGCGCGACCTGCTCGGGCGCGACCTGCTCGGGCGCGTCCTGCTCGGGGGCACCCGGCGTGGAGTCGCCCGGCGCACCTTCAGCGAGGACGTGCGCGACGACGGCCGCGAGGTCTTCGGTCGCGCCGCTGTGGTAGGCGCGGACGAGGCGGTTCGGCGCGCCGCCGCAGCCGCGCAGGTTCCACGCCGCGACGGCCCAGCCGCGCCGCGCGAGCGCGCGCGCCATTCCCCGAACGTACGTCCGCGACGACGACCCCTCGAGCCCGTGCGCGACGATGGCGACGCGCCGCGGCCCGGTGGCCTGCGCCGGCTCGGCGTGGTCGACGTCGAGCACGTCGCCGTCGGGCAGGCCGAGCGTGGTGCGGCGGTAGGCGACGCCGTCGACGCGGCGGACCTTGGACGCCCAGACGGTCTGGACGGCCGCCGGGGCGAAGCCCGCCGGCGCGCGGTACGGCGGCAGGCGCGCGGCGAGCGCCGCGGCGCGGGCTGCGGCCTCAGCCGAAGAGGGCATCCTGGAGGCGGCGGAGGGCCTCCTCGTCGCGCTCCGGCCCGGCCGGCAGGCCCGTCGGGTCGACGCGCGCGAGGCGCTCGGCGGAGGCGGGCGCGACGGACGCGCCGGCCGGTTCGGCGGCTGCCGTGGCGGCGGGCGCGGCGGCGCGCTCGGCCGCGAGTTCGGCCGCGAGCAGCTCCTGGAAGGGCTCCTGCGCGCGCGCGAACATCACGTGCGGCTCCTCGACCGGCGCGCCGGCCGCGCTGCGCTCGCGGAAGAGCCGCAGGCAGCCGTTCCAGAGCGCGCGCCGCAGGCCCCACTTGCCGACCGAGTACGACGACGCGCGGCGCGTGCCGCCGGCGTCGATCCAGTTCAGCTGCACGTAGAGGCGCACGCGCTCACCGTCGTCTTTCTCGCGGACCGACAGGCCGACGACGCCCGTGTTGGACCACGCCTTGCGCGGGACCGCCTCGGCCGGCGGCAGGCTCGCCAGGAGGCGGTCGCGGAAGTCCAGCGCGGCGTCGAGCGCGGCATCGGGCGAGCCGTGGCGGGCGTCGGCGAAGAACTTGGTCTCGCGCGTGCCGCCGCGGCGGGCGCGGACCTGCCAGCCGTGCGTCGGGTGCCGGCCGGGGTAGAGGTCCGACGGCGCGATGTCGATGCGCGTGACGTGGTGCCGGTCGCGCGCGTCTGCGGGCAGCGCGTCCGCAAGCGGCGCGACCGGCGCGGCTGGCGCGCCGTCGCCGGAGCCGTCGGGGGAGGAGTCGGGAGCGGCGGACCGCAGCGTCGCAAGGGACATCGAGTGAGGAGATCGGGGTGGGCTCGGTGCCCGCAGGCTCAGACGGCCGGCTCAGGCGGCCGGCTCAGGCGGCCGGCGTGACGGCCTCGACGCGCGTGATCTCGGGCACGGCGCGCTTGATGGCCTGCTCGATGCCCGCGCGGAGCGTCATCATGGACATCGGGCACGTGCCGCACGCGCCGAGCAGCTCGAGCTCGACCACCATCGCGTCGGTGACGGTGCGCAGGCGGACGCTGCCGCCGTCGGCCATGAGGTACGGGCGGATCGAGTCCAGCGTCTCCTCGATGCGCTGGAGCAGGGCGGGGTCGGTCGGGGTCAAGACGTCGGGGGCCATGGGTCGCCGGGCTAGTGGCCCGAAGGTACGGTCCGCGTATGGCGCTCCGTGTGTGCCGGCTGTGAGCCCGTCGCCGAAATCGGCGCGCGGGCCGAAAACGGACGCCCGGCCCTCACACGCGCTCTCCGGACACCGGAGCGACGTCTCGGACCGGCGACGTCTCGAACCGGCGACGGCTCAGACCGGCGGCGTCTCGTCCCCGCGGCGACGCGCGAGCGGGCCGTCCGGCAGGTCCGCCCGGAGCGCGACGAGCAGGGCCGGCAGCACGAGCAGCACGAGCGGCAGCTGCGCGGCCAGGCCGGACACGATCGCGATCGCGAGCGGCTTCAGCAGGCCCGAGCCCTCGCCCAGCCCGACCGCGAGCGGCAGCAGGGCGAGGATGGCCGCGAGCGTCGTCATCGCGATCGGCCGGAGCCGGTTCGTCGCCGCGGCCAGCAGGGCCTCTCCCCTCTCCATCTCGGGCGGCAGCACGCGCAGCTCCTCGACGTAGAACACGCTCACCTCGGTCACGATGCCGACGATCATCGCGATGCCCATCATGGACGAGATGTCCACGGCCGCGCCCCAGACCCAGAGGCCGACGAAGATGGCCGCGAGCGACAGCAGCGCCGTCACGAGCATCGCGAGCGCCACCTTGAAGCGGCGGTAGAGCGCGAGCAGCAGCCCGAACACGAGCGCCGTCGCGGCCCCGAAGACGCCCACGAGCCCGCGGAAGGCCTCCTGCTGCTGCGCGTAGAGCCCGCCGAGGCGGTACGTGACGCCGAGCGGCAGCGTGCCCGGCCGGTCCAGGAAGGCCGTGACGTCTTTGATGGTCGAGCCGAGGTCGCGGCCGGCGAGGCGGCCCGTGACCGAGACCATCCGGCGCAGGTCCGCGCGCGCGATCTGCGGCTGCCCCGTGACGGTCCGGATCGCGGCGACGTCCGAGACGCGGGCGAGGTGGCCGTCGGGCGCGCGGAGCAGCAGCCGGGCCACGTCGCGCGCGGTCCGCCGGCGCTCGGGCGCGACCCAGACGCGGACGTCGACGAGCGTCTGCCCCTGCCGGACCTGCGTGGCGACGTTGCCGTCGAGGATGTCCGAGAGCCCGTCCGCGACGTCCTGCGGCGTGAGGCCCTGGAGGCCGGCGCGCGTCCGGTCCACGACGACGTCGAGCGCGTCGCCGGCCGGCACGACGCCGTCGGCGACGTCCACGACGCCCGCGATGCCGCCGAGGCCGTCCGCAACGCTGGTCGCGAGGCGCGTCAGGACGGCCGGGTCGTCGGAGAAGAGCTGGACCTCGACGGGCTGCGGGACGGCCGTGAGATCGCCGATGACGTCCTCCATCAGCAGCACGAGCTCGATCTCGAGCCCGGGCACGCGCGCCTCGACCCGGCCGCGGACGTCGTCCATGATGGCCTCGATGCCGCGGCGCGGGAGCGGCTTCAGGCGCACGAACATGTCGCCCTCGTTGGCCTCGGTGAGGCCGCCGCCGAGCTGGAAGCCCGTCCGCCGGCTGTACGTGTCCACCTCGGGCGTCGCCTGGAGGATGGCCTCGACCTGCCGCACGAGGGCGTCCGTGGCCGCGAGCGACGTGCCCGGGGGCGAGAGGTAGTCCAGCACGAAGCCGCCCTCGTCGGTCGGCGGGAGGAAGCCGCTGCCGACCTGAGCGTAGCCGACGGCCCCCGCGGCGAGCAGCGGCACGACGAGCAGGAGGGCCAGCGCGGGCCGCGCGACGACGCGCCGGCCGGCGCGCTCGTAGGCGCGCTGCACGCGCGTCCAGACGCGCCCCGGCGGCTTCTGCTCGGCGTCGCGCGCCGTCAGCACGCGCTCGGCGACAAGCGGCACGGCGACGTAGGCGACGAGGAACGAGACGACGAGGGCCGAGGCGAGCGTTAGCGAGAGCGCCTTGAAGAACTCGCCGGTCACGCCCGAGAGGAAGGCCGGCGGGATGTGGATGATGAGCGTGGCCGCGCTCGACGCCGCGAGCGGCCGCGTGAACTGCCGCGCCGCGAGCGCCACGCGCTGCCGCGGGCCGAGGCCCCGCAGCGCCTGCACGGCGGCCGTGGACTCTGCCTCGCCGCGGAGCGTCTTCACGACGTGCTCGACCATCACGATCACGTCGTCGATGACGAGCCCGA
>JAYWIE010000192.1:0-3763 GCA_043789155.1 Rubricoccaceae bacterium
GTTCGCGAGCGCGATGCCAGCACCTGCCGTCATCGCCGGGTTCGAGCCGGTGCCCGTGAGCACCGTCGTCGCCGTCTGTGCGGCTCCGTCGTTGTAGCCGACCGCGAGCGAGCCCGCGAGGGTGCCCGTGGCCGCGCCCGGCGCGAAGACGACGGTGAACGTCGTGGTCTGCCCGGTCGCGAGGGTGACCGGGAACGCCGGGGCCCCCGTGATCGAGTAGCCCGTGCCCGTGACGGCCGCGCTGCTGACGGCGAGCGAGCCGCCGCCCGTGTTGGTGATCGTCACGAGCTGCGTCTGCTGCGGGACGGAGGCGCACGTGCCGGCAGCGGCGAACGTGATCGTGCCGGCCGGGCTCTGCGCGTAGGTCGGGGTCGCCGGGACGAAGATCTGCGGCCCGAGCACGTCGTCGAGGATGAAGCGGTCGCCGTCGTTGTTGGTGTGGCGGAAGGCGACGTATACGTTCTGGCCGTTGTACGCCGCGAGGCTGAGCGTGCAGTTCCGCGTGGCCGGGGCCGACGTCGGCGGGGCACCGGTGCCACCGGGGCAGGCCGTCGTCTCACTCCACGACCCGACAGCCGTGTAGGCTGCCGGATCCGTCTGGCTCGTCGTCGAGACGAGGACGTCGAAGGTCGAGCCGAAGCTGGTACCCCCGAAGCTCTGCCACATCTTGAACGACAGCGTGTTGTCGCCAGACGTCACCGCGAGCTGTGGCGACGCGAGGTACGCCACGGCGGCACCGCCGGCACTGAAGCTGCTCCGCGCGGTGAAGTTGGGCGAAACGCCCGTGATGCGCGCCCAGTCCGAGCCCGTGCCCACGCCGGTCTTGAACGCCGCCCAGCCGGTCGGCGGAAATGTCGTGGCCTGGAAGTCCTCGGTGAGCGCCGCGAGGCGCGCAACTGACTGCGACGGCGCTGCCGGCGAGAGCAGGCGGTTGAGTGCGCTGCCGGGCTCAGCGTCGCCGCTCAGCATGGCCTTCTGCTCCGCCGTGAGGGAGATGCCGGCGGCGTTGAGGGCGATCACGTGCTCCGGCTTGTCGCCGACGTCGAGCAGGGATGCGGGTGCGCCGGCCGGGCGGTTCTGCGCCTGCGCTGGGAGGGCGAGCACGGCGAGCACGGGCAGCACCGAGAGTGCGCGGCAAGCGGTAGAGAATCTCATGGGAGGCGGGAGGAGAGAAGGCGTTAGCCACAGTAGGGTTAGGCCGAAGTCGGACCGCCGCAACGTTACGTCACCCGGGCGGCGGAGGCAATGCAGGCTTCACACCTTCCTTAAACAGCGCGCGGCGCGGAGCCCCCGCCCTACGCCGCGCGCGCCACCTCATCCGTCTCCTGTCGTCTAGTGCGCCACCGTCACCCGGTGCACCTCCGAGAACGTCCCGGACCTGTCGCTGCCGGCGGGCATCCGGACGACGTACACGCCCGGCGCGAGCGCGCCGGCGTCGGGGCGCGCCGTGTGGCGGCCAGCCGCCATCTGCCCCTCGGCCAGCGCCGCCACCCGGCGGCCGAGCAGGCCCTGCACCGCCACCGACACGGCGGCCGTAACTGGCACGCTGAAGGACACCGTGGCCGTGCCCGCGGTCGGGTTGGAGGCAGCAAGCGCGACCGTCGCCGACGCGCTCGGCCGCGAAGTCGTGGTCCTCTTCGACGGCGCGGTCACGGCCGGGGTCGAGACGACGTAGCCGACGGTCTCGTAGGGCTGCGTGTGCGGCTCGCCGGCCGTGCCGGCGGGTTCGTTCCGGAGGCGGAGCGCGAGCGCGTCGTCGGTGGCGAGGGGGGCGCACGGTGAAAGCCGGATGGAGAATGGGCTGGGTGAATCCGCCCGGCGCGGCTTTCGTCACACTCTGAGCCCTTCCCTTGCCCGAGAGGCATGCTGCCGCTGCCCCCACGGGCGCCTCATCTTCCACGCCGAGGGCTCGGGCAAAACCTGACCCGGCGCGACCCGAGACACTCATTGTTTCGGCCACGCCGTTCCTCGTCCGCACGCCATCTGAGCAGGCGCTTCTCGAGACGCCTGTTCATCCGTCCGTCCAAGGCTACCGGCCTACTTTCGCTCTGGTGTCGGGCGCGATCAAGGCGTGGCGGCATCTTCCGCATCACACCAACGAGGTGCGCCGACAGGCCCCCAGCAGACCGCTCCGACCATCGACAAGAGAGTCAAATACCTGTTTAGGCACGAAACGTCCTATCACGAGTAGCCGCTCTCGCCTCTCCCTCCCGCCCACACGTACGCTCTTCACTATGCGCCTCCGCTCCACTCTCTTCGCTGCCGTCGCGGCGGCCCTCGCCTCGTCCGGTGCCTCCGCACAGACGACGGTCACGACGCCTGTCGTCGCAAACAAGGCCGCCTACCGGCTTCTCGCCGCTCCTGTCGCGGGACAGACGGTCGCCAACATCGCCAGCCAGAACCTCGTCCAGGGGATCACAGGGCAGTACCCGCAGGCCCCCGGCCCGAACATCTTCACGTTCTACGACAACGCTGCTGGCGGTGGCGGCACGGCGGCGGCGATCTTCCGCGCACCGGCGTCGACCGCCTCCTCGCTTCGCCAGGGAGCGGGCTTCTTCTGGTACTTCTACGACCGAGACATCCCTGCCAACGCAGGCGGTCCGTTTGGAGGGGGGACGAGCTCGAGCAGGGAGCTGACGGGCTTCACGCTTTCGGCGACGGGCACGGCGGCCACGGCAAACGTCCTGACCCAGTTCACCCCGAACCCGGACGGAGCCTACATGATGGGCAACCCGTTTGCACAGCCGTTTACCCTCTCGGGGATCTCAGCGAGCAGCGGCACGCTCGGCACCGTGTTTCAGGTCTTCGATCCGACGGTCGGCTCGGCCGGGAGCTACGTGCCGCTCAACTCGACCGCTTCTGTGGCTCCGTGGCAGGGCTTCTTCGGAACCGTCACCGGTGCGACGGCCGGTCAGGTGCTGGGCGTTACCTACGCGTTCGCCTCCGTCTCTCCGAGCGCCACGCCGCCCTTCTACGGCAAGCAGGCAGCGGAGCAGGAGATCAAGTTTCGCCTTGACGGCATGATGGCTGCTGGCACGACGGGTGACGTGGCAGCTCAGGTCCGGTTTGTCGAGGGTGCCTCGGTGGGTCAGGATCTCCACGACAGCCCCAAGCTCCTCCCCCCGGGCGGGCCGTTTGCGCTTATCGCTTCTGTCGGCGAGCGTGACAGCGCGCCGGCGCGCCTTGCCGTGAACAGCTTTCCCACGAGCCTCACCGATGTGACGGTCCCGCTCGCCTTCGCGGCGACCGACGCCGGCACGTTCACGCTGACGTGGGAGAACACGCTCGCGCCCGGCCACACGGCCATGCTCCGCGACCTCGCTCGCAACGCGACCGTCAGCCTCAACACGGCGACCGAGTACACGTTCGCATCTGACGCGACGGACTGGACGACGCGCTTCGAGCTCGTCATCGCCCGCAGCGCCGTCGCCGGCGAGGCCGGCCCGGCCGCCGTCCGCGTCGGCGCGTTCGCCCCGAACCCGGCCGCCGGCACCTCGCGCCTCGCCTTCACCGCCGACGCGGCGCAGACCGTCCGCGCGACCGTCGTCGACGCGCTCGGCCGCGAGGTCCTCGTCCTCTTCGACGGCGCGGTCACGGCTGGGGCCGAGACGCCGCTCGTGGTCGAGGCCGGCCGCCTCGCCCCGGGCACGTACGCCGTCCGCATCGCCGGCGAGACGTTCGCGCAGACGCGCCGGCTCACCGTCGTCCGCTGAGCGCTCGGCCGTCGGTAAACGCCCGCGGGGCCGGATGCAGCGCTGCATCC
>JAYWIE010000193.1:0-3762 GCA_043789155.1 Rubricoccaceae bacterium
CGAGCACGGGGCGGACGGTGGAAACGACGTGGAAAACGCCGTAGGGCCACAGCAGGCTGTGGCCCTGCCGAGCGCGGCGGTGAGAAGGCCGCAGCACGCTGTGGCCCTACGGTGGGATCGTCGGAGACGTCGGGTTCTGCGATGGGGGCGACGTGCCCGGCGTCGCGCTCAGCGTCGCGCCCGACGTTACCGCCGGCCGGCCGGGTCGAGCGCGGCGTCGATGCGGGCCGTGACGTCGAGGAGGTGGAGGCGGTCCATGCGCTGGTCCGGACGGGCGTAGCGGCGCGCGGCGCGCGCGAGATCGGCGCGGAGCGCCGTAAGCTCGCCGCGCGCGAGCGGGCGGGCGTCGCCACGGCCGGGCGCGAGCTGGCCCGCGGGCGGCGACGGCGTGCCGGCCGGGGCGTCGGCGAGGAGCGCGGCGAGGCGGTCGACGTGAGCGCGCTGAAGCGCGCGGCGCGCGGCGTCGATGGGCGCGCCCGTGCGCGTCTCAGCCCAGAGGCCCTGCCGGACGTCGGCGAGCAGGTCCTCGGCGCGGTACGCCGTGTCCGGCGCGAGCCACGCCGCGTCCTGCATCCGCCCGAGGCGGGCGGGGTCGAGCAGACGCGCGAGCGCCGTCTCCTGCAACCGCAGCACGCGGTCCGACGCGCCCGAGGCCTCGATGCGCGTGAGGAGAGCCGGGTCGAGCAGCCACGACGGCCGTGCGAAGCCCTCGCTCAGCAGGAACGCGACGGCCGCGCGCTGGCGCTCTGCCGCGACCGCAACGTAGACCGGCTCGGCCTGGCCACCGACGCGCGCCGTGCCCTCGATCCCGCCCACGATGCGGCCGACGTGGCCGAGGTAGCGCGCCCACTGCCCGACGACCTGCCCGTAGAGCTCGGCGAGCGTCGCGTAGTCCTCGCCCGGCTCGACCGTCCACGCCGCGAGCTCGGGGACGATGCGCCGGAGGTTGGCGAGGCCGAGCCGCGACGCCTCGACGCCGTCCGACGAGAGGTCCTCGGCCTGCGCGCGCGGGTCGACCGGGTCGGCGGTCTGCCCGCCGTAGCGCATCGCCGGGTCGGCCGCGCGGACCGTGGCCTCGGCCGAGAGCGTAGCCCGGATGGCGTCGTCCGAGAACGCGTCCGGGAACCAGCGGTAGCCCCAGCGGATGGCCCATTTGTCGTACTCGCCGATGCGCGGCATGAGCTGCGTGACGCCGTCGCCGGGCTGCGCGACGTAGTTGAAGCGCGCGTAGTCCATGATCGACGGGGCCGTGCCGTGCGCCGCGGTGAACGCAGGCGAGCGCAGCTGCGCGACGGTGTAGGCGGCCGACGAGCCGAAGTTGTGCGGCAGCCCGAGCGTGTGGCCGACCTCGTGCGCGGCGACGAAGCGGACGAGCTCGGCCATCACGGCCGGGTCGAAGCGGGCCGAGCGGGCAGCAGGGTTGGTGGCGGCGGTCTGGACGAAATACCAGTTGCGGAGCAGGTTGGTCACGTTGTGGAACCAGCCGATGTCGCTCTCGAGGATCTCGCCCGAGCGCGGGTCCGAGACGTGCGGTCCGTAGGCGTTCTCGGTCGCCGACGGATAGTAGCGGATAACCGAGTAGCGCGCGTCCTCGGGGCTCCAGTCCGGGTCGTCGGCCGGCGCGTCGAGGCAGCGGATGGCGTTCAGGAAGCCGGCGGCCTCGAAGGCCACGTTCCAGTCCTCGACGCCCGTGCAGAGCGCGGCGCGGTACTGCGCGGGCGTGGCCGGGTCGAGGTAGAACGTGATCGGGGTGACGGGCGCGACGGGCTCGCCGCGGAGGTAGGCGGCGGTGTCGGACGGGACGAGCTGCCAGCGCGTCGCGTAGCGGCGCACCTCGGCGCGCTGCGCGTCGAGGCCGTAGTCCGTCTGCCCGATCGCGAAGAAGCCGACGCGGGCGTCCGTCCGGCGCGCGCGCATCGGGCGGTCCGGCAGCAGCACGAGCGAGTGCGCCATCTCGACGGAGAGCGTGCCGGTCGCGGCCTCGGTCGGCGCGGCGGTCGCCTCGTACGTCAGCACGGCCCGGATCTCGACGTTGCGCGGGTAGCCGGCCGCGCGGGCGACGTACGACCGGGCGGCGTCGAGCTTGCGGACCTTGACCTGCTCGCGGGTCTCGGGCGGGAGCCCGAACGCGGGCGTGTCGCCGGCGACGAGGTCCGTGAGGTCCACGACGGCGGCTCCGTCCGCACGAATGGCGGCGACGGGCAGCCGCGCGAGGACCGGCGCGAACTGCGCGTCCTGGACGGCGCGGTAGATCGGCAGGCTGTCCGCGGCGACGGAGGCGTAGCGCATCGCGCGCAGCAGGACGTAGTTGCCCGGCGCGCCGCCCGGCCCGCGCGGGCGCTCCCAGCGGACGGCCCGCTCGCTGACCTCCTCGCCGCCGTAGCCGACGCCCTCGGCCGTCCGGGAGACGCGGCTCACGAGCAGCATCTCGCGGCCGAGGAGCGAGTCCGGGACGGCGACCATGAGCCGCAGCCCGCCCTCGGAGCGGTACACGGTGAGCAGGCCGTCGTCGGTGGTCGTGGTCGCGGTGACGACGTCGGCGAACGGTTTGGGCGTGGCGTCGCGGGAGGCCGCGGGCGTGGCGCGGGCGGGCGCGGCGGCGGGTGCCGTAACGGGCGTGGCGGGCGTCGGGCGGAGCCCGGTGCAGCCGGAGGCGAGGAGCAGGCCGGCGGTGAGCGCGAGTCGGATCACGGGATGGGGATCGGGGGAGCCGCAAGATCGGACCGCCGCCCGCCCCGCACCCACGCCGCACCCACGCCGCATTTCGTAGAGACGCCCCGCTGGGGCGTCTCGGGCCAACGCGCCGACGCCCGTGGCCGCCGCGCCCGGTCGTCGTAACCCGGACGTCGCGAATCGGACATCATGATCCGGACGTCGCGTCCGGACGTCGTGAACCGGCCTGCACCGCGCGGCCGGACGTCCCCGGCGCGTCCGGACGTCGCGAAGACGCCCCAGCGGGGCGTCTCTACGGGCGAAATGACGATGGACGAAATGACGGCGGAAACGACGGTGGCCAGGAAGACGGCGGCGTCAGCGCTGGAGCGACGTCTGGACGGCCACGAGGCGGTCCGTGAACGCCGACGGGTCCGCGAGGAAGACGAAGGCCGAGAACAGGCCCTGCTGGCCGAGGGCGACCTGCCGGCGCTCGGGCCCGCCCGGCGAGACGTACTCGTAGACGTACGTGCCCTGCTTGATGCGCAGCGTCTGCGTGTAGCGGCGGCCCGCGGCGTCCCACTCCATGCGGCCCTCGGGCGTGTTGCGCCAGCCGTTGAACGAGCCGCGGACGTAGACCGGCTGCGGGGAGGGCCGCTGGCCCTCGGGCACGTAGCGGAACGTGACGTCGACGTACTCAGCCTGCGTACGCGCGTCGCCGCCGTCGCGGTAGGCCGCCTCGATAATCGGCACGCCGAGGACGGCGTCGCGGACGTCGCCGCCGAAGTCGGCGTAGTCGAGGTCCAGCAGGGCCGTCGGCGGGCGCGCGGCGCGGTCGACGTCGAGCACCTGGTCGTTGGGCACGAGCAGGCCGAGGTCGAGCGGGAACAGCGGGCCCGGCGGCGGGAAGGCGGCCTCGCGCGGCAGGTAGAACTGGAACTGCGCGAGGTTGAGCAGGCTGGGCTCGGGCGCGCAGCGCAGCGCCTCCGTCCGGCCGTCGCGGGCGAAGCAGACCGTGAACTGCGAGGCGTCGAAGCGCGCGATCGACTGGCGCGGCGCGACGCGGGCCGCGGGCTGGACCGAGAGCCCGGCCTGCCCGCCCGAGAGCGT
>JAYWIE010000194.1:0-3746 GCA_043789155.1 Rubricoccaceae bacterium
CATGGCGACCGGCTGCCCGTCCCGCGTCGCGGGCGACCACCGCGACGCAGCGACGGCACGAAGCGTGGCCTGCCGGAGCGACGTCTCCGTCAGGCTGGACGATTCACCGTCTAGCGTCACGTCGCGGACCTGCCCGTCGGCCCCGACCTCGAACCGGGCGACGACGGCCCCACTCGTCTCCGTCTCGACGGCAAACCGGGGGTACCGGATCCCGCGTTCGAACGCGCGGATGCCGCCCAGAAGGACGGGGGGCGACGCCCGGCAGGCAGCGGGGACGGCGCACGGCGGCGCGCGGTAGCGCCACGTCCGCGCCGCGAGGTCGAACGCGATGTCGGCGCGCGAGGGCACACCGTTGATGCCTAGATTTTTAGCCGTGAAGTACCCGTCCGGATCGGCGCGCATGCGCTCGGCGGAGATAGCGACAGCGAGTCGCTCCAACGCTGCGAGCGCGGGAGAAGCGGGCCGGGCCGTGACGGTCAGCACGCGCAGCGTGTCCCGCTCGATGTCCACCGCGATCTGCTCGGTCTCGGAGTCCGGGGCCCGCCATACCAGCCGACGGCCCACCGCCGTCGGTTCTACTGCGTCGGGGGCGGACAGACCCAAGGGCGACCACGGGCGACCTAGGCGGCTGAGCAGTGTGTCGGCGTCGAGACTCTGCCGCTGAGGCGCGTCGTCCCGAATGATGAAGCGGACCGGGACGGTCATGCGGACGTTGACGGGCTGCCCGTTTTGCGTCCCCGGCCGGAAGCGCGCCCGGCGGACGCCCGAGGCGGCGGCGGCGTCGAGGGCCGGGCTCACCGAGCGGACGACCCGGACGGCCGCAGCGTCGCCCGTGGCGGTGGCGACGAACTGAATGACAACGGTCCCCTGCCGGCCCGCCTCGCGGTCGGCCGCGGGGTACACGATGCTCTGCTGCAGCGCCGCGAGCCCGCCGATGATCTCGGGCGTCGTCTCGGAAAAGTCGAGGGTGTCGGCGGGCGTCTGCGCCGCGGCCGAGGTGGCGAGCGCGAGGGCGACGAGGGCGATTCGGAGGGGCATCGGCGCGGAGGTGGATGGCCCAACCTACGGTGCGACGTGCGGACGGATCGGGCAAACCGGTGTCCGGTCAGAGCGCCTCCGGCTGCGCCGTCTCCGGTCGGACCGCGCTGTCCAGACGCGGCGCGCTCGGCGAGCGCGCCCTACCTGGCTGGCACCCGTCTGGCTGCTCGGCGCAGGTAGGGACGGCTCGCCGAGCCGTCCGCGAAACAGAGCGTATCTGCCGGAATACGGCCGGCGGCGGCGTCAGACGTCGGCGGCCTTGCGCTCGGCGGCCTCTTCGGGCGTCTCCTCGGCCTCGAGCTCGCGCAGTTCCTCGACGACCTCGGCGGCGTGCTCGCGGGCGTCGTCCGTCATCTCCGGCGCGTCCTGGTCGGCGCGCGGGCAGAGCGCGAGCTCGATCTGCATCGGGAAGTGGTCCGACCCGACGTACCCGAGGCGCTTGATGCTCACGAGCGCGAGGTCCGGCGTGTGGAAGACGTGGTCCAGCGGGTAGCGCAGCAGCGCGTGGTCGGCGTGGAAGGTCGAGAAGAGGCCGCGGCCGACGCGCGGGTCCAGCATGCCCGCGATCTGCTGGAACAGCGTCGTGGTCTTGCTCCAGGCGACGTCGTTGAGGTCGCCGCAGACGACGACCGGCGGCGGCATCTCGGCCACGAGCCGCGCGGCGCGGACGAGCTCGGCGTCGCGCAGCGTCGCGTCCTGCCCGATGTCGGGCCGCGGCGGGCGCGGGTGCAGCACCACGAGCCGGAGCGGCTCGCCCGAGGGCAGGCGCAGCGTCAGGAACAGGCTCGGCACCTCGGGCTCGACGAGGTGCTCTGTGCGCGCGTCGTCGATGGGCAGGCGCGAGAAGACGCACATGCCGTAGGTGTCGTCCTGCGGCAGCGTGACCGTGTGCGGGTGCGTCTCGCGCAGCGCGCCGGCCGTCTCGGCCCACCACGCGTCCGTCTCGACCGCGGCGACGACGTCGGGGTCGGCCTCGCGGATCGTGCGCAGCCAGCGCGCGCCGTCGCGGTTGGTCATCAGCACGTTCGAGACGACGAGCCGCAGCGAGCGGGCGCGGTCGGGGTCGACGGCCGGGACCGTCTGGACGCGCCACAGCGGCGAGTACGGCAGCATCCGCGCGGCCTGGTAGAGCACGACGAGCGCGAGCGCGCCGAGCGCCCAGAAGTCCAGCGCCTCGTAGCCCCTTTCGACGCGCCCGGTGGCGGCGAGGCCGGCGGCGGCGAGCACGGCGAGGGCCGCGATCTGGAGGCGCGGGAAGTCGAACGAGCGGACCCACCAGCGCGGCGAGCGCGAGACCGGCAGCAGCGTCGCGGCGACGAGCACCGCGGCGAGGCCGAGCAGGACGGTGTGGAGCGCGGCCAGCATCACGGCCGCGCCGGCCCGTCGCCGGCCGGAAGGTCCAGCGTGTCGCCGGGGGCGACGACGAAGCGGAAGCGCGCGCCGCGGACGCCCGCAGCTTCGAGCGGCGTCCGGATGACGCGCGCGACGGCGCGGGCCGCGTTGCGGGGCGGCTGCGCGTTCTCGGCGACGTAGGCCTCGGCCTGCCGGCGGATCGCGGGACGGACCTGCGCCAGCGCCGACCGGACGGCCGCGCGCTCGGGCGACCGGCTGAGGCGCTGCCAGCCGCCGGCGTCGGCCGAGAGCTCGGCGTCCTCGAGCCGCGGCTCGACCGCGTACACGCTCAGCGCCGGCAGCGTCACCACGACGACGCCGTCGGGCGTGTAGCGGACGTCCTGCGGGCGCAGCCGGCGCACGTCGAAGCCGTAGCTCGCGCGCCCGGGCACGCGCACGCGGACCGTCGTCTGCCCGACGGGCAGGTCCAGCACGCCGGGCAGCAGCCGCGTCGTGCTGCGCGCCTCGGCCTCGGTCCCGATCTCGAGCGTCCCGACGACCAGGAACTGCTCCGGGGCCTCGCTCTGGATCGCCGTCCACACCGACGTCTGGACCGTCTCCTCGGTCACCGCCGGCACGAGCCCGACGCCGAACGAGCGGACCGCGACCGCGACGAGGCCGACCACGACGAGCGCGCCGACGGCCGCGCCGGCGCGGCGGCCGGGCACCGGCGCGGTGGCAGCGAGCGAGACGGCGTCGGTCGGGTCGGGCACAGGCAGCTGTCGTGTGGGGAGAGGCGACGTACGGCCGTCCGCGCCCGATGGTCCCGGAACGCTCCGCGCCGCTCAGCCGGCGAGCAGGGTCACGGCCGCGGCCGCCAGCCCGAGGCCCGCCAGGTTGGCGCGCGACAGCCGCTCGCCCCAGACGAGCCGCCCGAGCAGTGCCGCCCCGAGCACGACGGCGACGTTGTTGAGCGGGAACGCGACCGGCGCGGGGACGGCGTCGAGCGCTCGCAGCAGGAAGTCGGCCGAGGCGTAGTTGAGCACGCCCAGCCCCGCGCCCCACACGGCGACGGCCGGGCCCGGCCAGCGGCCGGTTCGGAGTCCGGCGGCGGCGACGGCCACGGCCCCGACGGCGAACGCGACGCCGAACACGACGAGCAGGAACGCGGACGTCGGCACGGGCACGGCCGCCGCCTCGCCGTAGCCCGCCTGAAACGCCTTCATCCCGAGGTCGACGAGGCCCCCGAGGGCGAAGAGCGCGGCCAGCAGGACGGCCGTGCCCGGTGGCCGGCCGGCCGGGTCCGGAGTCTCACTGACGCCTTCGACTCGCGTTGTTCTTTCTCCACCGTCATCCCCGCGAAGGCGGGGATCCGT
>JAYWIE010000195.1:0-3744 GCA_043789155.1 Rubricoccaceae bacterium
CCGGTGCCGTTGCCGAGGCCGTAGAAGTTGCGGACGTAGCGCGGCGTCGACGCGAGCGCGTCGACGTCGAGGTCGAAGACGCCGACGGCCTCGCGCATCCGGCCCACGTAGCTGCCCTGTAGGCCGCCCGTGGACGTCGAGACGGACGCCGAGAGCGTGTGCGTGGCCGCGTTCGGGTGCAGGCGGAAGCCCGGCACGACGGTCGAGACGCGCGCGCCGAGCACGACGCCGTCGGTCGGGTTGAAGCCGATGATCGGCGTCGCCGACGAGCGCCGGAGCACGCTCTCGTAGCTGTCGTAGCGGTTGACGTCGCCACTGTCCGAGCGGCGGTCCTCGACCTGCCGGCCCGACGTGCCGAGGGCTGCGCCGTCGGGCGCGTCGTAGAGCGCGACGTCGCCGGCGGGCGCGTCGAGCGAGTCGCGGCCGCCGCCGCCGATGGCGCGCACGGAGACGGCGTCGGGGCCCGTCCCGACGACCTCGAACAGGTCGCGCCCGCCGAACCCGTAGAACCGGACCTCGCGCGTCTCGCGCGGCAGGAACGTGCGCTCGTAGAGCACGCGGTCCTCGGCCCCGTCCTTGGCCGAGCGCACGACGACGCTCAGGCGGCCGTCGCTCTCGCGCGTGGCCGTGAAGCGCTCGCGCTCGTCCGAGCCGATGACGTCGACGATGCCCGAGTGCAGCTCGTAGAGCTCCGTCATGACCGTCACGAGGCGGTCACGGCGGCTGCGCAGCCCGAGCGTCCACTCGGCCCCGACGCGGGCGTAGATCTCGGACGGAAGCGCGCGGACGGCGGCGTCGATGGCCGCGTCCGGGAGGTCCGCCTGGAGGCCGCGCGCGACGTCCTGCATGTCGGCGAGCGTGAGCTCGTTGAAGTAGCGGCGGTCCTGCTCGAAGCCGTTGGCGGTGAGGCCGCGCAGGCCGCCGAAGTCCTCGCCAAAGGGCTGGAGGCGCTCGTCGGCGAAGCGGCGCAGGAGGTAGGGCGCGACGCCGCCGATGTTGTAGAACGCGAAGTCGTGGTCCTTGGCGACGGGCCGGTAGACCTTGCCGCGCGTGGCGGCGTCGCCGGCGAGGGCCGCGTCGAGGTCGCCGGGCTCGTAGGGCACCCAGCGCCACTGGTCCTCGTGGCGGTCCCAGTCCGCGATCATGAAGTCCACGAGGCGGGCCCGGAGGAAGGCCCGCTGGTCGACGCGGTGGTCCTGGTCCGTGCGGAGCTTCTCGCGGAGGCTGGGCTCCGAGACGACGTTCTCGACGCCGTCGAAGCCCTCGACGCCGCGCATGTCGTCGTCGGCGTTGACCTCGAGCATGGCGACGCGGCCCGCGAAGCGCTCGCGGTAGCGGCCGAGGCGCGGGTCGTCGGGGACGTAGACCATGCGCGGGCGGGCGACGAGGACGCCGGCCGCGCGCGAGAGCGGATAGGCGACGAGCGCGCCGAAGGGCGTCTGCGCCGAGCGGAGGTCCAGCACGACCGAGCCGGCGACGCCGTCGCGGAGGGCCTCGGGGATCTGGCCCGTGCCGCCTTTCTCGACGAGGCGCAGGCCGTACTCGCGGCCGTCGCCGCCTTCGAGGCGCAGGCCGGTCGTCTGGTTGCCGCCGCTCTGGTAGAGCACGGTCAGGCCGCCGGCCTCGGTCCCGACGTCCAGCACGGGGAGGGAGACCGGCGTCGTCCAGACGTCGCGGTAGCCCGCGCCCCAGACGGCCCGCTGGAACGGCGAGTTGCGGAACGGGCCCGTCGTGAAGTTGACGTCGGTCGGGACGACGACGCGCTGCCCGATCTCGGGCGGCAGCGCGCCCGCGGTCGTCTCGGGGATGTCCGGGGCCGTCAGCTCGGGGTTGGCCTCGGCGAGCGGCTGGCGGAAGGCGACGGCCGTCTGGCCCGTGCGGACGTCTACCTCGACCGTCTCGGCCCAGAGGCGGCCGTCGGCGAAGTAGACGAGGCGCTGGTAGCCCGGCGCGGGCAGCACGTGCGCGGCCCCGCGGCCGGCCGCGGCCGGCGCGGCGACGCCGCCGCCGGTGCCCGAGACGAGGTACGACTGCCGGTTGATCTCCGAGCGGACGACGTCGAACGTCTCGAGCGCGCGGTCGTGGGCGGAGGCGTAGACGAGGCGGTCGTGGCGTGCGAAGAGGCCGTCGAGGACCGCGCGCATCGAGCGGTAGCGCTCCGAGGCGAGGCTCTGCGGCCCCGCGCCGACGGTCTGCCCGACGAGCGGCCCGACGCCGAGCGTCGCGAGCGTCTGCCCGACCGTCCGCTGCCCGGCATACGCGCCGTTTGAGGCGATCGGGTGGTGGCCCACGACGACGATGCGGTCGTCGTCGCGGTCCTCGATGACCTGGCCGAGGTAGGTGGCGACGTCGGCGGGGGAGCGGACGTTCTCGCCGTCGAATTCGCCGTCGGGGCGGTCGTCGCGGAGCCACCACGCGGTGTCGATGGCGACGAGGCTGAGGCCGGGCGCGAGCTCGACGAGGCGCGGCCCACCGGCCTGGTCGCCGGGCGTGAGCACGCTGTCGCCGAGGACGCGGATGAGGGCGTCCTCGAGGCGCTTGACGCCGGCGCGGCCCTGCTCCCAGTCGCGGTCGCCGGGCAGCACGACGAGGCGGCCGGGGTAGCCCGCGAGCGCGCGGCCGAGCGCCTCGACCGGGCGGAGGGCCTCGGCGTCGCCCTCGGTGTCGCGCTCGCGGAGGCCGCCGGCCGTTTCGTCGCCGAGAAGGACGACGGCCGAGGCCTGACCGGCCGCGCGGGCGTCGGCCGCCATCGCCGCCAGGACGGCCTCGGAGCCGCGCGCGACGTCGCCGGTGTTGCCGGTGAGGAAGACGCGGTACGCCACGACGCCGTCGGGGAGGGGCTGGGCGGGGGCGTCGCGGTAGCGCGGCGCGACGTAGTCGCGGGTCGTCGCGCAGCCGGCGGTCAGGGCGACGGCAGCCACGAGCGCGGCAGCGAGCGCGGGGCGCTGAAGCGCAGGGCGCTGGAGCGCAGAGCGCTTAACGGTCGGTCGGGTCAAAGCGGAGCAGCGTGGCGGGGCCGTCCGACCCCTCGTTGGAAATGAAGAGCGTCCCGTCGGGCAGGAACGTCAGGCCCTCGGGCTGCGCGTAGAGCGCGTCCGGCAGGTCGACGACCGTCCGCAGCGTCCCGTCGCGCGCGACGACGGCGATGGCCTTGCGGACCGACGACAGCACGTAGACCTCGCCCGTGCCGGGGCGGATGGCGATGGCGGACGGCTTGAAGGGACGGGCAGAATCGACCAGCCGGCGGTCCAGCGTAAACACGGGCGCGGCCGAGAGCGTCCGCGTGGCGAGGCTGAAGGCGTAGACGGCGCGGACGCTGCCGAGGCCTGCGCCGGGGTTCTCCTTGCACGCGATGAGCAGCCGGTTGCCGGCGGCGTCGTAGGCCAGGCCCTCGGTGTCGTTGCGCCCGGCGAGGCCCGTCTCGACGCGCTCGGCCTCGACCTCGGCCGCGCCGCTGCGGATGCGGTAGAGCGTACCGTTGCTGGCGAGCGCCCAGACGTCGCTGCCGACGCGCTCGACGCCCTCGAAGTCGCCGCGCGCCTTGAAGGGCGTCCGGCGGCGGACGGCCCCGGTCGCGGGGTCGAGCGCGAACAGGATGCCGGCCTCGTCCTGGACGGCCCCGAGCGAGCCGTCGGCGAGGACGGTGAGGTCCGAGATCTCGCGCAGTTCGGGCGGCAGGTCTATCGCGGCGCTGGGCGTGGCGAGCGTGTACGGCACGTTGGGCAGGTCCGCGACGGGGGCCCG
>JAYWIE010000196.1:0-13700 GCA_043789155.1 Rubricoccaceae bacterium
AAGACGCGCCGGTTAGATTCGGTCCGTCTCCCACCACCCGCCCGATGCCCCGACTCGCCCTGCTCGCTGTCCTGCTCGCTGCTACCGCCCCGCAGGCTCAGGCCCCGCTCGAGCCCGTCGCGGTGACGTACCTCGCCGGCGGGGCCGTCGCCGGCGCGTGCCGCGCGCAGTGGCAGACGTCGGCCGCCGTCCGCGCGCGCTCCGCGCCGACCGACGCCGCCCTCGCGACGCGGACGATCGAGGCCGCGCGGCGCGTCGACGCGAACGACTACTCGGAGTCGCTCACGGCGGTGCTCGAGCCGGGGCGCGCGCGGCTGCGCGCGGCCGTCGCCGTACCGTCCGCGCCGGGCAGCGAGGCCCCGGCGCTGCGCCTCTCCGCCGGCGACGAGGTGCGCGTGCTCGCGGCGTCCGAGGGCTACACGACGTTCGTCTACGGCGGGCGCGTCTACGAGGCGCGCCTCGGCGACGCGGAGACGCTGCAAGCGCCCGTGGCCGAGGTGTGGGTGCTGCTCGTGCCGCGCGACGACCGCCCGGCGGCGTGGCTCAACACGGCGCAGGCCGGCGTCGTCGCGTGGACGCCCGCCTGCGGCGGCTGACCGGGCGATGTGCGTCTCTGGATCAGCATGTGGCGCTTGGTAGCAGTCTCGTCACATTAGGACGTCACTGATGGCATAGCTTGAAAGCTCCTTGATCTCCTGCTATTTCATGGCTCACAGCTTCCTTTACGCTCAGTAGATCGCCATGACCACGACGCATCAGACCACAGATTGGCGCTCAGCCTCAGCCGGACGGCTGCCCACTGCCCTGCTGACCATTGCGCTGCTCACCCTCGGCGGCTGCGACCTCTTCGACGGCGGGCTCACCTTCTCTGGCGTCGTCGTCGACTCAGTAACCGGCGCGCCGCTCGACAGCATTCACGTATCTCTGCAGACAGGCGGCGGGTTCGGTCTCTACACTACTGCTGAGGCAGGTTTCACCGATCAGGAGGGGCAGTTCACCCTTCAGACATCCCGGCAGGATGCATACCTGTTCGTTAACTCGCCGGGCTACGGCGGAAGCGCGCTCGCTCGTCTGGATTACGGGAGCGCAGGCCCACTACTGCACCGCACTGGTGCAATGCGAATCGAGCTCATGCCCCTCACGCCTTGAACGTGGCGGTCCTGTGAGCTGAAGACCGGTGCAACGGTATCGTGCTCGGTTGCGAGGAGGCAGGCCTTGTCTCTGAGCAGGTGGACGCCCGCCCGCGGCGGGTGACGCTCAGCCTCGGAGCAGCGCCGCGACATCCTCGGGCGCACTCAGCACGCGCTCGTGCTTCATCAGGTCGAGGTGAACCGCGTCGTCCGGGTAGCCCGTCGGCAGGCCCGTCTGCGCGTTGACGACCCACGAGTGGAGCGGGTCGCGCGGGCGGTTTCGCATCAAGAACATCGCCGGGACGCCGAGGTGGCGGGCGACGGCCCCGTAGGTCGCGCGCTGTCGGGCGGCGTCGAGCGCGACGAGGATGTCGGTGAGCGGGTCGGGCATCGTGTGAGTCAGGAGGCGGGATGCGGCAGAGTGTACGTTCCGGGAGTCCGTCCGCACGCCCGATGCCCGTATCCGCCGCTGCCCGCGACGCCGCCATCGCGGCCGTCCGGGCGTTTTTCCAGTCCGAGCGCGACGAGGCCGTCGGCGCGTTGCAGGCCGGCTTTCTCGTGGATGCTGTGCTGGCCGCGGCCGGGCCGGCCGTCTACAACCGCGGCGTCCGCGACGCGCAGACGCACCTGCTGGCCGTCGTCGGCGATCTTGACGCGGTCGTGTTCGAGACCGAGCCCGCTCAGAAGCGGTAGCGGAGCTGGATGCCGAGGTCGCTCACGCGGTTGCCCTGAACCTCGCTCGCGCCCGAGCCGACGCGGCGCACGCCGCGCAGCCACGTCGCGGCGAGCTTGGCCTGGATCACGAGCCCCGCGACGGGTTCGGCGGCCGCGAGGACGTAGCCGCGCACGCCACGGCCCGAGAGCGCCGGGATCGCGAAGACGCCCGTGAGATCGTTCTCGAAGGCGTAGAGGCGCGCGTCGTAGCCGTCGGTCCGGAAGAGCGTCAGGCGCGTGTCGAGCCGCAGCCACGGGCGCGCCTGCACGCGGACGTCCTGGTAGACGAGCGCGCCCGTCGTGGCGTCGGGGCGGGGGAGCCCGGCGTCGGCGGGCTGGCGGGCGCGCGAGGCCTCGACGCGCGCGCGCAGGCGCAGCGTGCGGCTCGCGTCCCACTCGCCCTGCACGCGCAGCGTCTGGCGCGTCTGCTCGCCGAGCCCGCCGACGGCCGAGCCCGGCACGACGTTGCCCGCGCCCACGCCGACCTCGCGCGTCTCGGTCCGCGCCTGGAGGGTCGCCCGGAGGTAGCGCCGCGGGCGGACCTCCGCGGTGATGAGCGCCTCGCGTCCGACGCTCGGCCGCGGGACGGTGTAGCGGAGGTACGGGAAGCGGTACTGGTCCACGTACGCGTTGACGGTCCACTGGCGGCTCGGGCGCAGGCGGATGCCGGCGTAGAGGCCGGTCTCGTTGCGCCCGATGCCGTTGCGCTCGCCGAACGGGTAGCCGTGGAGGCTCGTGAAGTCGCGGCCGTAGTGGCGGCCGACGAGCAGGACCTCGGTGCCACCGCCGACGTCCGCGCCGAGCCCGAGGACGCCGCCGAGCCCGCCGCCCGCGCCGCGCGTGCCCTCGCCGAAGGCCTGGAGCGCGCGCGTGCGCGCCTCGCCGTAGACGCTCACGACGGCCGCGGCGTCGCCGGCGAAGTCGAAGGCCTGGTCCGGCCGCGTCCCGCGCTGGATCGGCGTGTCGAAGGCGGACTGCGTCGCGACGACGCCGAGCCGGGCCTGCGCGCGGCGTCCGCGGTATCGGCCCTCGACGGCCCCGCCGACGAGCGTCTCGGCGATGGCCCCCTTGCGGGCGAGCTCCGAGGGCGTCCGGTGCAGGCCCGTCGCCGAGAGCGACGTCACGACGGCCCCGTCGACGGCGTCCGGTGGGAGGTCCGGGTCGTCGAGGTCCGCGAGCGAGTCGACGCTCGCGTCGCGGGCGCGGCGGCTGCCGAAGGCCGAGGCGTAGATGCTCGGCGTGAGCGCGAGCGTGAGCGCGGCCCCGCGGAAGAAGGTGTTCTCGTCGACGGAGCCGTAGGGCCGGATGCCGCGCCCGGAGCGGACGGGCCCGCCGACGGCGTCCGGCCCCTTGCCGAAGCCCGACGCGCGCCACAGCGCGACGCCCTGCCCGAACTCGGCCACGTAGTCGCCCACGACGAGGGCCTCGATGCGGCCGGCGCGCAGCAGGGCCGCGCTCGCCGAGACGTAGTCGTAGCCGTAGGTGCTGGAGCCGGCGTCGAAGGCGAAGGCCTCGCCGGGGTCCTTCTCGAGCGTCACGTTGAGGCTGAACTGCCGGCGGTACGCGGCCGTGAAGCGCGTGTAGACGCGCTCGGGCGAGCCGGCGTAGGCGCGCGTCGAGTCCGCGGGGTCCGTGCGGTAGCCGGCCTGCGTGTCGAGGCGGCGCTGGACGCGCTGGGTGGCCGTGTACTGGAGCCCGGCGGCGACCTCGGCCGGGCGCGGCGCGCGCGGGAAGCGCAGCCCGCGCGCCGCGGCCGTCTGGAGGCGCGGCCCGATGGTGAGGTACGGGCGGGCGTCGAGGTAGACCTGCGCCGTGATTCCAGGGACCGAGCGCAGCTGCGGCAGGCTCGTGAACGGCCCGTTGGCTGCGCGGTAGCGCACGACGTCGGCCGCGGCGAGCGGGCCGAGCGCGGGGACCTGCGCGAGCTCGTCCGCCGTGGCCGTGTTGACGTCGAGCGGGCGCTCGCGGAGGTCGACGAGCAGCTCGAGCAGCTCGGTCGGGTCGCCGTCGGCGTCGTCCTCGAGCAGGGCCTCGAAGCGGGCGTCGAGGTCCGGCGTGGCGGCCGAGTCGGCCGGGACGCCCTCGGCCGGGAGGCCCGTCGAGTCCGGCGTCTGCGCGAGCGCCGGCGCGGCCGTAGCGAGAAGGAGGGCGACAAAGAGGGAGCGCATCGTAGGGAAATGCGGTTTAACGTCTAATGTTTAAAGGAGGACGTTAAACGTTAGACCTTAAACCTGGTCGGGCTAGAACGCGAGCTCGATGCCCACGGCCGGCGTGAGCCCGAGCGAGGCGTGGCGCTCGACGGCGATGTCGGCGCGGAGGCCGCCCGTGCGGACGCCCGCCCCGGCCGAGAACCGCGACGGGTTGTCGGCCGCGCCGACGCGCAGCGCGAGCATCGGGACGGGCCGGACCTCGATGCCGCCGCGGACCGACAGGCCGGCGTCGAGGTCCTGCTCGGCGTCGAGCACGACGGTCGCGATGGCCGAGGGCGAGTACGCGATCCCGGCTGTGATCGCGGGGACGGTCGCGAGCGAGTGCCGCACGTCCTCGTCCGCGCTCCAGAGGATGCCGGCGAGGTTGCGCCCGGCGAGCCCGGCGCGCAGGCCCGGCACGACGTCGCCCTGGACGCCGACCGACACGAGGACGGCCGTCACGGAGCCGTAGCCCGCGGTCTGGGCCGTCTCGACGCCGCCCGACACGCCGACGTCCAGCCGCCGCGAGCGGCTCAGCACGATGCCCCGCGCCAGCCCGGCGACGACGCGCGTCTCGCGGCGCTCGGCGAAGCCGTAGGACCGCGCCGAGAGCGCGACCGTCCCGACGGGCGTCGGCGCGGCGGCGGCGAGCTGCACGAGGCGCAGCTCGCTCAGGCCGAAGGCCTGGCTCGCGCTCAGCGCGCCGCGGCGCTCCGCGAGCCCGGACCACGCCGCGGGGTTGACGTGGCCCCACGACTGCTGCCCCAGCGCGACGCCGGCCCGGCCGAGGCCGAGCGCGCGCCCGCCGCCCTCGGCGAGCTGCGCCCGCGCCGGGCCGGCGGATGCCGCGACGAGAGCCAGCGCGCAGGCGAATCGGAACGGGCGCATAGAGGCGGCGGGGGAGACGTTCACGGGGCAGGGCGTCCCGTTCGGCACGGGAGCCCGGCGAACATACGCGCTAGCTTCTTCCGGTCCTCACCCGCTCGATTATGTCCCGACTGACGCTCGCCGTCTCGCTCGCACTCGCCTTCGCGGCGGCGCTCGCAGCTCCCGCGCGGGCCCAGGAGCTCAACTGCACCGTCTCGATCAACCGGCAGCAGCTCACGGGCAACGAGTACGAGTTCCTCGACGAGCTCCGCAACCAGGTCGAGCGCTACTTCAACGACCGCGCGTGGACCGACGACGTCTACGACAACCGCGAGCGCATCGACTGCACGGTCCAGATCACGGTCACGCGCGCGGTCTCGCTGACGCAGTTCCAGGCCCAGATCGCCGTCCAGGCCACGCGCCCGATCTACGGCACCGCCCAGCGCTCGCCGACCCTGCGCCTGCTCGACAACACGTGGCAGTTCAACTACGCCCGCGGCCAGGCGCTCATCTTCGACCTCAACCGCTTCGACTCGTTCGCGTCCGTGCTCGACTTCTACGCCCTCGTGATCCTCGGGACGGACTACGACACGTTCAGCGAGCTCGGCGGGCAGCCGCACTGGGACCGCGCCCGGCAGGTCGCCGACCTCGGCCGCGTCGTCACGTCGGACCTCGGCAACGGCTGGACGGCCCTCAACTCCACCGACGACCGCTCGCGGTCGGACCTCGTGCAGCAGATGCTGGACCCGGCCTTCCGCCCGCTCCGCCTCGCCCAGTTCTCGTACCACTTCGGCGCGCTCGACCGCTTCACCGCCGCGCCCGACGCCTCGTGGACGTCCGCGCTCGCCACGCTCGAGGCGCTCCACGACCTCTACCTCACGTTCAACCGCCGCCGCTACGCGACGGACGTCTTCTACAGCGCCAAGTTCACCGAGCTCGCCAGCCTCTTCCGCGAGGCCCCGCAGCGCAACGAGGCCTATTCCTACCTCTCGGAGATGGACGCGACACATCTTTCCACATACGACGTGCTCGTGAGCGGCCGCTAACGGGCGCACATCGGGCTCAGGGACGCCGAACCGGACGCCCGGGCCCGGCAGACGGCGCGAGGGGGCACGCGGCACGGCTCTTGCCCGTTCGGGAGGAGCCCACGCCACGCTCGATGCCCGTCCCGTCCCCGTTCCAGATCCTCGGCGTCGCGCCGTCGGCCACGCCCGATGAGGTCCGCCGCGCGTTCCGGCAGCGGGCGTTCGCGCTCCACCCGGACCGCAACCCGTCGCCGACGGCGTCGGACGACTTCCGGACGCTGCGCGCGGCCTACGACGCCGTGCTCTCGGGCGAGCCCAAGGCGGACGGCTTCGACGTCGACCGCATCGCGCGCGACATCGAGGCGGCCGCGCTCGCCGCCGACCGCCGCCGCTCGGCCGGCCCGCCGGCCGTCCCGACGTGGCAGCCGATGCGCGTCTCGCTCGAGCGCACGCCCCGCGAGCGCCTCGCCGACGGCTTCGCCACCGCACGCGGCCGGACGGGCGTCGGAGCCTCGCTCGGCGTCGGCGTGCTCGCCGCGGTCGGCCTCGCCGTCGCCGGCGGGTTCTCGCTCGTGAGCCTCGCCGTCGCTGTCGTCGCTCTCGCTGCGGGCGTCGCCGCGGGTGCCGCCGCGGCGTGGGCCGCCGATGACCGCCCGTGGGCCGTCGACACGCACTGGCGCGGCGTGCGCGATCTGCGCTGGGACGCGACGGTCGAGTGGGCCGAGATCCGGGCCGTCCACGAGGGCGACGGCTGGCTGGACCTGCTCATCACCGACGCCGCCGCGCTGCGCCTCGGGCGCAGCGTGCCGCCGCAGACGCTCGTCCGCGGGGCCGAGGCGTCCGTCGCGTACCGCCTCCCGCTCCGCACGACGGCCCCCCTCGCCGGGGCGGTCCGGACGCACCTCGCCAACGCTCTGGCAGCGTGAGGGGTTTGGGGACGCATGCCTGAAATGTTCCCCCGTTCGACGGCCACAATACTAAAAATATGTCATCCCGGACTCAATACGGGATCTGCCTTTTGCATTGTGCAATGCGAAGAAATGCGGAAAGGCAGATCCCGGATCAAGTCAGGTCCGGGTTTACCCGGCGGGATGACAAGTAGAGAGGTGGGTGCAAATTTGCCCGCTCCCCGCTCAGGTCCGGGTTCACCCGGCCCGCTCCCCGCTCCCCTCATCCCAGCCCGTCGCGGCGCAGCAGGGCGAGGAAGAACGGGACGCCGCAGAGCGCCGTGAGCACGCCGACCGGCAGCTCCTGCCCCGCGAGGAGCGTCCGCGCCGCGAGGTCCGCGAGGACGAGGAAGACGGCCCCGGCCGCGAACGCGAGCGGCACGAGCCGCCGGTGCCCCGCGCCGACCGTCATCCGGACCGCGTGCGGCACGACGAGCCCGACGAACCCGACGACGCCGGCCGAGGCGACGGCCGCGCCCGTCGCGATGGCCGTGACGAGGATGAGAGTCTGCTTGAGGCGCTCGACCGGCACGCCGAGCGCCGCCGCCGGCTCCTCGCCCGTCGTGAGCAGGTCCAGCGGGCGCGCGAGCGCCCACAGCACGGCCGCCGCGCCGACCGACGCGCCGAGCGGCACCCAGACCGCGCTCCACGTCGCGGCTGCGAACGAGCCGAGCAGCCAGAACAGGACCGCCCGCAGCTTGTCAGGCTCGGGCGAGGCGAACGTCACGAACGACGTCACCGACCCGAGCAGGGCCGACACGGCGACGCCCGTGAGCAAGAGCCGCGCCGGCGCGAGCGCCCCGCCGCGCCGCGACAGCGCGACGACGCTCGCGACGGCGAGCCACGCCCCGGCGACGGCCGCGAGCGGCATCGTCAGCCCGCGCGACAGGACCGGCGGCAGGAAGCCGAGGAAGAAGAGCGACGCGCCCGCGCTCGCGCCGCTCGACGCGCCGAGCAGGTACGGGTCCGCGAGCGGGTTGCGCACGAGCGCCTGCATCGCGACGCCGACGACCGCGAGCCCGCCGCCGACCGTGGCCGCGAGCACGACGCGCGGCATCCGGAGCTGCCACACGATCGTCGTCGCGGTCGCGTCGCCGTGGCCGGCGAGGGCGGCCCAGACGCGGGCCGCGCCGAGGTCGGCCGAGCCCCAGACGAGCGCGGCCACGCACGCCGCGACGGCGGCGACGCCGACGGCGGCGGCGATCACGGCCGGGCGCGCGCTCACGCCGCGCCCGCCGCGAACGCCTCGGGATGCAGCCGCCGCGCCATCACGCCGACGCCCTCGGCGACGCGCGGCCCGGGCCGGCTTACGAGGTCGGGGTCGAGCCCGTAGACGCGGCCCGACGCGACCGCGGGCGTCGTGAGCAGGGCCGGGTGGCGCGCCCCAAACCCCGCGGCGTCGCCCAGGACGAAGATGACCTCGGGGGCCATGTCGAGGATCGCTTCCTCGGACGGCGTCGCCGCGGCCCCGTCGTAGCGGTCGGTGAGGTTGTCGCCGCCGGCGGCGCGGACCATCTCGCTCGCGTACGAGCCGCGCCCGAAGGCGTAGAACGTCCCGCCGGCACCGCTGCCGGTGCCGTCTCCGACGAGCAGCAGCACGCGCGGCGCGGCGAAGCCGGCGACGGCCTGCCGGACGCCCGCGACGCGGCGCTCGAACTCGGCCGCGGCCGTCGCTCCGCCGCGCACGGCGAGGAGCGTGTCGAGCGTGCGCATCGCGCGCGGGATGTCGGCGAGCGCCGCGAAGCGGAAGAGGTAGGTCGGCAGGCCGAGGCCCGTCAGGCGGTCCGCGTCGGCCGTCGTGGTGACGTCGAGCGAGCCCAGCACGAGGTCCGGGTGGAGCGCGACGAGGCCCTCGGCGTCGATGGGGTACGTCGCGACGCGCGGCAGGCCGGCGATGCCGGCGGGGAAGTCGTCGGCGGGCGCGACGCCGGCGAGGCGCTCGACGCCGGCCACAGCCGCGACGAGCTCGGTGAGGTTCGGCGCGAGCGGGAAGACGCGCTCGGCGCGCGCGGGCACGGCCACGGGCCGGCCGGAGCCGTCGATGGTGGAGCCGCCCGCGCCGCCGCGGCATCCGGCCAGCAGCACGAGAACGAGGAGGGCAGAACGGTTCAGCATCACCCAAGGTAGAGACGCCCCGCTGGGGCGTCTTCACGCCGACGCCCGTTCCGGCCGCGACCCGTGGACCATCGCGGCCGTCGGGGCCGTCGCGGATGTCGTGGACGTGGGCGTCGTGGGCGTCCGGGACGTCGCAGTCGGGGACGTCGGGGTGGGGGAGGGCGCGCTGCCGGTCGGGGACGTCGCGGAGACGCCCCAGCGGGGCGTCTCTACGGGGGGCGGCCGGCCGGTATGTTCGGGGAATGCCCGATATGCCCGCCTTTCTCCGCCCGGCCGCGCCCTTCGGCGGCCGCGTCGCGTTCCTGCTCAACCCGGCCGCGGGCAACGGCCGCGCCGCGCGCGCGCGCCCCGCGCTCGAGGCCGCCGTCAACGCGTCCGGCCTCGACGCCGTCGTGCACGTCTCGGTCTCGGCCGAGCGGACGGCCGCGCTCGCGACGCTCCTCGCCGCGTCCGCAGACGCCGTCGTGGCCGTCGGCGGCGACGGGACGGTCCACGACGTCGCGCAGGCACTCGCCGGGACGGAGACGCACTTCGGCATCCTGCCGCTCGGGACGGGCAACGACTTCGCGCGCATGCTCGGCATGCCCGGCGGCCTCGAGGCGGGCGTCGCCGCGCTCACCACGGCCGTCACGCGCACCCTCGACGTCGGGGCCGTCCGGTGGCGCGACGCCGAGGGCGAGCACGCGCGCGTCGTGGTGAACGCGCTCGGGGCGGGCTTCGACGCGGCCGCGGCGCGTCGCGCGTCGCGCTTCAAGCAGTTCGGCGGGCGGACGTCCTACCTCGCCGCCGTCGTGCAGGAGCTGTGGGCGTGGCGGCGGCCCGGCGTCCACGTCGAGATCGCGATCGGCGAGCGCGGCGCGGCCGGGACACGCGCGGCTAGTGTCGGCGAGGGCGGGCGCGTCGTCTACTCAGGGCCGCTGTTCCTGTGCGAGGTCGGGAACGGGCAGGCCGTCGGCGGCGGCTTCCGCCTCACGCCCGACGCCTGCCTCGACGACGGCCTGCTCGACGTCTGCGTCGTGCGCCACGCGCGCACCGGCCGCGTCCTCCGCATCCTCCCGACGGCCTTCTCGGGCGGCCACGTCGTCTTCCCGGAGGTCGCGATGCACCGCGCCGAGCGCGTCGCGATCCGCGCGACCGCGGGCACGCTCGGCGTCCACACGGACGGCGAGTCGGCGGCGCTGGCGGCGACCGCTCTCGACGTCGAGGCGTGGCCCGGGGCGCTGCACGTGCTCATGCCGGCCGGCTGAGGCCAGACGGCAGAGGCCGGTGCGCGGCCCTACCTTTCGGGCCCCTCGCCCGACCCGTCTCCGATGCCCTCCCGCCCCGCCCTCCGCCTCGCGGCCCTGCTGCTCGTCGCCGTTCCGGCCACCGTCGCCCCGGCGGCCGCGCAGGAGGCCAACCCGGCCGCCGCGGCCGCCTTCGAGAGCGGCCTCGCGAGCTTTCGCGACGGTGCCTACCCCGAGGCCTACCGCCTCTTCCGCCGCGCGGCTACCGGCTTCGACGTCTCGACCACGACGACGGCCGCCCTGCTGATGGCCGGCAAGGCCGCCTACGCGGACGCCGACTACGACGCCGCGGTGTCGTCGCTGACGTCGCTCATCGCGACGTACCCGGGGAGCCGCTACACGCCCGAGGCGCGCCGCGTGCTCGGCCTCGCGACCGCCGGCGGGCCGTCCGGGCAGGGCCGGCCATTCGACCTCGGCGTCGTGCTGCCCGTGTCGGGCCCCAACGGTTACCTCGGGCAGGCGCTCTTCAACGGCGTCCGCATCGCCGTCGACGAGCACAACCGTCAGGTCGCCGAAGGCTACAGGGCCGCCACGACGGGCGCTGCGGCCGGAGGCGCGGCCGAGGGCGCACCGCGCCGGCAGGTCCGGCTCGTCTTCCGCGACTCGGGCGGCAACGGGTCCGCCGCGGGCGACGCCGTCGAGGCCGCCGTCGAGGCCGGGGCCGACGCGCTCGTCGGGCCGCTGTTCTCGGACGAGGCCGGGCCGGCCGCGGCCCGCGCCGAGGCGGCCGGCGTCGTGCTCGTGGCCCCGCTCGCGACCGACGAGGCCGTGAGCGCGGGCCGCCGCTTCGCCTTCCAGGCCAACCCGACCTTCTCGGCGCGCGGCCGCGCGATGGCGCGCTACACCGTCCAGCGCCTCGGCGTGCGCCGCGTCGGCGTCGTCACGCAGGACGGGACGCCGGGCGAGACCGACGGCGCGGCCTTCGCCGCCGAGGCCCGCCGCCTCGGCGCGGCCGTCGGCTTCGAGCGCCAGCTCACCTCGGCCGACGACTGGGCCGACCTCGACCGCCGCGTCGGCGTGCCGGCCCTCACGGCCGTCCAGGCCGTCTACCTCCCCGTCACCGGGGCCGACGCGCCCGAGCACATCGCCGACGCCGTCCGCGCGCTCGAGGCCGTCCGCGGCGCGCCGCGCCCGGTCGGCAACACCGAGTGGGAGGGCATCACGACGAGCCGCGAGCGCGCGAGCCGCCTCAACGCCGTCTTCGGGCAGGACTTTTTCGTCGCCCCGGGCGCGTCGGACGCCTTCGGCCGGCGCTACCGCGAGCTCTCGGGCATCGGCCCGGACCGCCTCGCGCTCATCGGCTACGACGTCACGCGGATGCTGCTCGCCACGCTCGAGGGCGAGGGCGAGCTCGCGGACCGTCTCCGCGCCGCGCCGGCCTTCCAGGGCCTCGCGCACCGCTTTAGCTTCGGCGGCCAGCAGGTCAACGAGGCCCTCTTCATCCTCGGCTACCGCGGCGACGCCGCCGTCCTGATCGAGTGAAAGGGGTTGAGGGGTTGAGTACGGTCGGCTGAAACGGTTCCTCTTGATTTGATGAGATAAAACAATAAAAATGTGTCATCCCGGACTTGATCCGGGATCTGCCTTTTGAATTCGACAGTCTGGAGAAAAGGCGAAAGACAGATCCCGGATCAAGTCAGGTCCGGGTTTACCCGGCGGGATGACAAGTAGGAAGGTGGTTGCAAATTTACCCGCTGCCCGCTGCCCGCTCGAATACGCGGTGAGGCCTGGGCGGCCGGGTACGCCGGGCCACGTCCGGGGGCGACCTTGAGCGGCAATAAGCCAGTCCGGGTCCCGTTGGCCCGGATGCCCTGCCGTCCTCCGCGCCCCCGATGCCGTTCCGCCCGACCCTCGCCGCCCTCGTCCTCCTCTGCACCGTCGCGCCGGGGTGCAGCGGCGGGGCCGTGGCGGCCAACTCGGCCGACGAGGCGTTCGCGCGGGCCGAGGACGCGCTCGCGCGCCGCAAGTACGACCGCGCCGTCGAGCTCTACCGGACCACGCTCGACTTCGGGCGCACGGGGGAGGTCGCCGACGACGCCCAGCTTGGCATCGCCCGCGCCTACGCCGGCACGAAGCAGTACCTCATCGCCGGGGCCGAGTTCACCCGCTTCATCGACCTCTACCGCACAGACGCGCGCGTCGAGGACGCCTCGTACGAGCGCATCCTCGCCTACGCCGCGCTCAGCCCGACCTACGAGCTCGACCAGACCGACACCAAGACCGCGCTCCAGTACATCGACGCCTTCCTCGTCCAGTACCCGGCCGGCACGCACGCGACCGAGGTGCAGACGCTCTCCGCCGCGCTGCGCGACAAGCTCGCCCACAAGCAGTACGAGGAGGGCCGGCTCTACGAGCGCCGCGAGCTGTACGAGGCCGCCGTGCTCTCGTACCAGGCGCTGCTCGCGACGTACCCGGGCAGCCCGTACGCCGACGACGCCCTCGCCGGGGCCGTCGGCGCGCAGGTTCGCTTTGCCACCAACAGCGTCCCGGCGCGCCAGGCCGAGCGCTACCGCGAGGCGCTCCGGCTCTACGGCCAGCTCACGTCGCTCTTCCCGCAGAGCCCGGTCCTGGCGGCCGCCCAGGCCGACTACGACCGTGCCTACGCGGGTCTTCGCGCAGCGGATGCGACAGCCGCCGTGCCGCAGACGCCCGCCGCGGCCGCTCCGGCGACCGTCCCGGCTGCCGCCACCTTGCCGGTTCGGCCCTGACCCGAATCCGCGTTCGCGGCATCGTTCGGACATGTTTTAGGGTGACAGGACGGTGGCACCGGCGGGCCCGATCTTGACTCAGATCAACCCCCCGCACCCATGTCTCAGATCGGACCGACCAACGTCGAGCTTGCCGAGGCACTCGAGCAGATGGCCGAGCTGCTCGTCCGCCGCGGCGAGCACAACCCGTACCGCGTGCAGGCCTACCTCCAGGCCGCCGGCACGATCCGCGCGCTCGACGTGCCCGTGGCGACGATCTACGGCGACGGCGGCAAGGACGCGCTGACGGCACTGCCGGGCGTCGGCGTGAGCCTCGCCGGGCACCTCGCGCAGTACGTCGAGTGCGGCCGCATCGGCCTGCGCGACCGTCTGCTCTCGGCGTCGGACCCGGTGGCGCTGCTCGAGACGCTGCCCTCTGTCGGCCACCGCCTCGCGGTGCGCCTGGTCGACGAGATGGGCGTCCGCTCGCTCGCCGAGCTCGAGCGGACGGCGCACGACGGCCGCCTCGCCGCGATGGCGGGCGTCGGGCCACGGACGGTCGAGGCGATCCGGCTCCAGCTCAACTCGATCCTCAACCGCTCGGCGCGCCGCCGCGCGCGCCGCGTCGGCCGGCAGGTCGCGCAGATGATGGCGTCGGAGCGCTACGAGGCGCACCCGCTGCCCGAGGACGCCCCCGCCGTGGACCGTCCGGCGGAGCGCCCGCAGGCGACGATCTACTC
>JAYWIE010000197.1:0-3721 GCA_043789155.1 Rubricoccaceae bacterium
TCTCGCGGCCGCCCTCGGTCTGCTCCCGCTCGTGGCCCCGGCCGCACAGACCATGCGCCCCGACGCCCGCCCCGTCGGCGGGACGCTCCGGCCGACCGCGACCGGCCCCGCCGCCACGCTCGGCCTCACGCTGCGCGCCACGTCCGAGACCGGCGTCGACGGCTGCACCGGCTTCGTCGGCCCGTCCGCGCCCGACGCCGTCGTGGAGTGGCCCGGCGGCGACCTCCGCATCACGACTGCGGACGAAGCCTTCGACGCGACGCTCGCCGTCGCGGGCCCCGACGGCGTGTGGCACTGCAACGACGACGGCGACGGCATGATGCCGCTCGTCGAGCTGCGCGGGGCCGTACGCGGGCGCTACGCCGTCTGGGTCGGGGCGTACGCGCAGGACGCCGGGCAGCAGGCCGTGACGCTCTCGGCCGGCATGGCCCCGCCCGTCCCGGTCTTCAACGTCACCGCGACGCCGGCCGGCGGCGCGACGCGCGTCCGCGCCGGCTTCGAGGCCACGGACGGCCCGATGACTGTCACCGTCGACGCCGGCGGCGACGACGCCGTCGCCGAGACGGGCATCGTCACCGCGATGCCCGAGACCGAGTACTGCGCCGGCTACGTCAACACGGCCATGCCGTCGGCCGTGATCGACTACGACGGGCAGGGCGTGCTCGCCTTCGCCGCCGCCGGCGTCGGCGAGGGCGACGTGGACGTCGACATGACGCTGGCGGTCCACACGCCCGGCGGCGCGTGGCGCTGCTCGGACGACTTCACCGGCAACGCGCCGGCCATCGGCATCGAGAACGCTGCGGCCGGCCGCTACGCCGTCTGGGTCGGCACGTACAGCGCGGACGTCCAGGTGCCGAGCGCCGTCCTCACGGTCTCCGAGACGATGCCCGTCGCGGCCGAGATGCCCTTCGAGGGCGAGGAGCGCGTGCCGTACTCGGACGGGACCTACATGATGCTCCGCCCAGACGCGCGACCCGCGATGACGCTCCGGGTCGGGACCGAGCCCGCCTCGGGCACGACCGACGTCCTGCCCGAGGGCACCAACCCGGTCGTCGGGATGGCCTGCGGCGGCTACATCACCGCCGCCCCGACGGCGGCCGTCGTGATGTCCGGCGACGGCCCGCTCGGCATCACCGCGACGCCCGCCGCCGAGGGCGGCGACCTCGTCCTCGTCGTCCACACCCCGGACGACCGCTGGCTCTGCTCCGACGATGCCGACGGCGTCAACCCGGGCGTCCAGATCGGCTCCGCCCAGGACACCGCGGTCGCGGCGGGCACCTACCACGTCTGGGTCGGCACCTTCACGGACCCCACCGGCATGAACGGGATGGAGGGCATGGACGGTATGGACGGCATGGACATGGGCGACATGCCGGCCCCCGAGCCCGTCGGCCCCACGACGGTCACGCTCACGGCCACGCGCGCCGAGATCGTCGTCAACATGGGCATGATGGACGAGGGCGACATGGGCATGACGGACCGCCCGGACTTCCTGCCGGGCACCTACGACGGGCAGGACCTCCAGCCGGACCGCCCCGCGGCCACGCTCTCGCTGCGCGACAACGCCGCCGAGACGGACGTCACGGTCGCGGGCGCGCTCATCAACCCCGTCGACGGCGACGCCTGCGCTGGCTTCGTCGACGCCCGCCCGGCGTTCGCCTTCACCGCCGGCGCGATGCCCGTCTCGGTCGCGGCCACGGCCGCCGACGACACCGACCTCGTGATGCTCGTCCGCACGCCGTCCGGCGGGTGGCTCTGCTCGGACGACGCCGGCGGCTCCTCGGCTCCGCGCGTGGACACGGCCGAGGCCGGCCGGCACGCCGTCTGGGTCGGGACGTTCTCGCGGCCGGCCGCCCCGGTGCGGGCGCACGTGACCGTCGCGGCGGCGTCCGGGATGTAGGGCGCTCTGCCCCGCCGTCCGGGACACTCCGGATGCTCCGGGCTCCTCGTGCCGCCCGCCTGTGCAACACGGGCGGGCGGCACAGCGTTTGCACCCTGTTCGCACACGCTCGCACTCTGCCCTGATGACCCGCCACCTCCGCCTTCTGTTCGCCACCGCCGGCCTCGCCGCCGCCCTCTGCGCCGCGCCCGCACAGGCCCAGCCGCAGCGCCAGGCCGCGCCGCGCTTCGGCACGCTCGCCGCCGCTGCTGCGCCGGCCAGCGTCGCGATCGAGGCCGGCGGGCCGGACCGCAACGCCGTCCCGGGCTCGGGCTGCTCCGGCTTCATCCAGAACAGCACGCCCGTCGCGACCGTCACCCACACCGGCGGCCCGCTCTCGATCTACGTCACGTCGGGCACCGACACGACGCTGCTCGTCTCGGACCCCTCGGGCCGCTGGCAGTGCTCGGACGACGCCGACGACATCAACCCCGGCGTCACATTCAGCAACGGGCAGGCCGGGGCGTACACGGTCTGGGTCGGCACGTTCTCGCCCGACGTCGCCGGGGCCGCCGCCCGCCTCCACGCCGTCCGCGGCCAGCCGCGCTGGTAGCTCCGGACTGCTCCCCCGCGCGACGCGCTCCGGTCTCGGCCGGGGCGCGTCGCCGCGTTTACGGGTAGGTTCGGCCATGCCGTACCACTACACCGTCGCGAGCGAGGCCCACGCCGCGCAGATCCACGCGCTCAACCACGCGACCTTCGCCGGCGAGATCCCGCAGCACGCGCCGACGCCCGACGGCCGCCTCGTGGACCGCTTCCACGGCGAGAACACGTACCTCGTCGCGCTCGACGGCGAGACCGTCGCCGGGATGATGGCGCTGCGCCACGCGCGCCCGTTCTCGCTCGACGCCAAGCTGGCAGACCTCGACGCGCTGCTCCCGCCGGAGCGGCCGGCCGTCGAGATTCGGCTGCTCGCCGTGCGCCCCGAGCGCCGCCACGGCCGCGCCTTCGCCGGCCTGATGGCCTATGCCGCGCGCTGGATGGTACAGCGGGGCTTCCGGCTCGCCCTCATCTCGGGCACGACGCGGCAGACGGCGCTCTACGAGCGGATGGGCTTCCGCCCGTTCGGCCCGCTCGTCGGCCACGGCGGCGCGACGTACCAGCCGATGCTCTCGACGCTCGACGACGCCCTCCGGGCCGTCCCGCCGATGCTCGCCGGGGCGCAGCGGCCAGGGCCGGACCTGAGCCTGCTCCCCGGGCCGGTCGAGCTGGACCCGGCCGTCGCCGCGGCGCTCGCGCGGCCCCCGGTGAGCCACCGCGGCGAGGCCTTCGCCGCGCTCCATGCGCGCGTTACAGGGTGCCTCGCCGAGCGCGTCGGGCTGCCGCGCGTGGCGATCATGCTCGGGCCGGGCACGCTCGCCAACGACGTCGTCGCGGCGCACCTCGCGGCGTGGGGCGCGCCGGGGCTCGTCCTCTCGAACGGGGCCTTCGGCGAGCGCCTCGCGGACCACGCCCGCCGCCACGGCCTCGCGCACGAGGTCGTGCGGAGTGCGTGGGGCGAGCCGCTCCCGCTCGCCGCCGCCGCGGCCCACCTCGCCGACCGGCTCGCAGCCGGCGACGCGCCGGCGTGGATCTGGGCCGTCCACGGCGAGACGTCGACGGGCGTGCTCAACGATCTCCCCGCACTCTCTGCGCTCGCCCGCGCGCACGGCGCGCGGCTGTGCCTGGACGCCGTCTCGACGCTCGGGTCCGTCCCCGTCGCGGCCGGAGCGGCGATGGTGGCGACGGGCGTCAGCGGCAAGGCGCTCGGCGGCGTCGCCGGGCTCGCGTTCGTCGCGCACG
>JAYWIE010000198.1:0-3714 GCA_043789155.1 Rubricoccaceae bacterium
GCCCGCCGTCTCGACGCCCGCCGCGCCGGCTGAGCCGCGCCGCGCGGCGTGAGCGCCGCGCCGCGCCCGCCGTCGGCGTACCTGCTCCGCACGATGGCCGCCGTCGCGCCGGGCACGCGCGTCGTGGACGTCGCCGCGGGCGACGGCCTCCACGCCGACGCCCTCGCCCGGCTCGGCTTCGACGTCTGGGCCTCGGCCGACGACCCGGCCGACGTCGCCGCAGCCCGCGCGCGCCTCGCGGACGTCCTTGCCGGCGAGGCCGAGCGCCGCGTCTCGCGCGCCCGCCCCGACGCGCTCGGCTACCCCGACGCCTTCGCCCCGTGGGCCGTCGCGGCGCTGGACGCGCGCCTGCGGGACGGCGCGGGCGCACTCGCGGCCGTCTTCGCCGAGGCCCGCCGCGTGCTCGTGCCCGGCGGATGGCTCTGGAGCGACGTCCCCGGTGCCGACCGCGCCGGCAGCGACGCGGCCGACCTCGACGCCCGCCTTGCCGAGGACACCGCCGCCGTCGCCGCGCTCATGGACGCCGCCCGCACGGCCGGCCTCGCCGTCGCCGCGCGCCCGCTCGTGGACGAGGCGCGCCGAACCGTCGTCGCCGTCTTCCGCCGCGTCGACGTGGACACCGTCGGCTGACGAGCCTCAGCCGAACCAGTACGTCATCTTGACGAGGAAGACGTTCGTGAGGCGGTCCTTCGCGAGCCGGCCGAGGTTGCCGCCGAGGTCGAAGCGGCCCGAGCCGTCGAAGCCGTCGCGCTGCTGCTGCCACACGAAGAAGAGCGTGGAGCCGGGGCGGTACTCCCACCGCAGCACGGCGTTGCCCTGGAGCGCGCGGACCGTGAAGTCCGGCTGGAGCGTGAACGGCCGGCCGCCGTCGCCAGGCGTGACCCGGACCGCGCCGTCGTCCTGCCGCACGGCCGTGCCGCCGGCCTCCTCGACCGTCGGGAAGCGGAGCTGGCGCGAGGCCGTCGGCTGCTGGAAGCGGCTGTAGCGGCCGCGCGAGACGAACGGCCGCGCGAAGAGCTGGAGCGAGAGGCTCGGCGTGAACGTCCAGTCGGCGCGGAGGGACATCGAGAACTCGGCCTGGTCCGCCACGGCGAACACGGCGCGCCGGCCGAACGTGCCCGTGGCCGCCGGGTCGCCGATCGCCGTCACGAACTGCCGCGCCTCGCGCTCGGCGCTGACGCCGGGCGAGAGGCTCAGCGAGACGTTGGACGCCGGGCGGACGCTCGCGCCGACCTCGACGCCCACGCTGCGGCTGCCGATCTCGCTGCCGCTGCCGTAGGCGTAGGCGTAGCCCGAGACCGCGCGGCGGTCGTCCGAGCCGCCGCTGAGGCTCGCGTTGAACGACGCCGGGCTGAGCGCGAGCACGCCGCCGCGCGTCGCGCGGTCGCTCACGGTGCGGGCGCTGACGCGGAGGCTCGCGCTGTTGCGCCAGAAGCTTGCGTAGCCCACGCTGCCCTGGACGCCGGCGAAGGCCATCGTCAGGTCGCGGTCGAAGTTGGTGCCGACGCCGCCGAACGAGCCGACATTCCAGCGGCGGTACCACCCGCGCGGCGTGTTCTGGCTGTAGTTGGCCGAGAGCCCGACGTAGGCGTCGTCGGCGCGGGACTGGAAGCCGAGGCTGTTCGCGTCGAAGCCGGGGCTCGTGAAGGCGGCCGAGAGCGAGCCCGTCCAGTGCGTCCCGGCGTCCTTCTGGACCGCGACCTCGCCCGTGAGCCCGGCGAGGCTCGTCGCGGACGAGTCCACGCGGAGATGGTCCGAGTCGGGGCGCTGGAACAGGCGCGGGAAGGCGCGCTGGAGGCCGACGATGGACCGGGACGAGCCGCTCACGAGGCTGCCGGCGAGCATGCCGGAGGCGATCCACTGGCTGGCGCGGAGGCGGTGCTCGGCGTCGAGCTCGAGCACGCTCGCCTGGCCGGGCAGCAGCGGGCCGAAGGCGGGGTCCGAGACGTCGCGCAGCACGAGCGTGCCAGCCGCGCCGACGACCGTCCGCCCGAACGCGGCGCGGGCGCGGGCAACCGAGTACGACGACGTCGGCTCGACGAGGCCGCGGCCGTCGGTGACGGGGGTGCCCGTGCCGTCGAAGGCGCTGTAGCGGCCGTACTCGGGGGCCGTCACGGCCGAGAGCACGCCGAGCGCGACGCGCCCGACGCGGCCCGAGACCTTGGCCGCGCCGAGGATGGTCGTCTGCTGCGGCGCGTCCGAGTAGACGACGCCCTGCTCGCCGGAGCCGTCGGCGACGTCGGTCGGGACGAAGCCCTGGCGCTGCGGGCTGCGCCCGATGCGGCGCGTGTAGAGCAGCTCGGGGCGGTTGGAGGCGAAGTTGCGGCGCGCGCTGCCGAACGAGAACACGTCGATGCCCTCGACGAAGAACGGGCGGCGCTCCTCGAGGAAGAGCTCGAAGCCGCCGAGGTTGACCTGCGCCGGGTCCGCCTCGACCTGCCCGAAGTCCGGGTTGACGGTGGCCGTCAGCGTCAGGCCGGGCGTGAGGCCGAGCTTGACGTCGACGCCGACGCGCGGCGCGAGGTCGGTCGAGGCGTAGTACGGGTCTGCGGGGCCACCCGGCGCGCGCGTGTCCGGCGCGCGGACGGCGGTGGCGGAGGCGTACGGCACGACCTCGACGCGGCGCGGCGCGGCGAGGCCGCTCAGGCCGGTGAGCTCGCCGAAGCGGCTCACGAAGCCGTTGTCGGTCGGGAGCACGGGGGCCCACATGGCCTCCTCGCCGGTGCGCTGGATGGTGCGGCCGAACTCGATGCCCCACGTCTCGTTGCCCGGCGCGTAGCGGAGCTGGCCGAGCGGGATGCGGAACTCGGCCGTCCAGCCCTGCGCGTCGCGGGTCGTGGCGACGTCCCAGATCGCGTCCCACGAGTCGTCCTGGCCGTTGCCGTCGTCGTAGAAGAGCTTGTCGATCTTGACGCCGGCCGGGTTGACGCCGAAGAGGTAGGCCGTGCGGCGGTCGTGGAACGAGTCGATGCCGACGTAGGCGACGTCGGTCGAGAGGTCGCCGTCGCGGCGGCCGAGCGGGGCGACGATGGCGGCGGCGTCGCTGTCGGTCATGCGCATGCCGACGTAGATGGCGTCGGCGCTGTAGAGCACGCGTGCCTCGGTCGGCTGCGAGGCGGCGGCACCGGGCGTCGGACGGTTCTGGACGAAGCCGGTCGCGGGCGCGGCTGTGGCCCACGCGGCGTCGTCGAGGCGGCCGTCGACGGTGATCGGTGCCGCGCCGACGGCACCCGCCCGGAGGCGGAGCGCGGCGGCCGGCGCAGGCGGCGCGGACGGCTGGGCGGCGGCCGATACGGAGGCCAGGACGAGCGCGAGCGGGAGCGCGGAGCGGAGGGGCATGTCGCCGGAGTGGGTGTGTCTGAGGGACGGGGTACGCGCTCGGCCGGTTACACCTCGCCCGAGATTCGGCACGCCCCGGCCGTTAGGAAAAAGGGGCTGCCGGCTGCTCCGCGCAGCGCGCGGGTCACGGGCCGCGGGTGCGTCAGATGGACGGGCCGCGTGCGCCGCGGCCGCCGCGGCTGTCCCGCTCGAAGGCGGTCTCGGCCTCCGAGAGACGCCGCTCGGCAGCCGCCGTGGCTGATCTGAGGTCCGCGAGGGCGTCGGCGTGGAGCGTGGCGCGGTCGGCCGCCGTGAGGTCCGGCACGGCCGCGAGCGCCTCGTCGATGGTCGCGCGCGAGAGCGACTCAGGGTCGAGGTCGTGGAGCGCGGCGACGG
>JAYWIE010000199.1:0-3712 GCA_043789155.1 Rubricoccaceae bacterium
CTTCTGCATTGGTTACTACCATCAGCGCCATGAGTTCCGACCAAGCAAGAACCCGGAACTGAGCCCAGCTGTAGAACCCGCCGCCGCCTGATGCCTCTCCCAAAACCTGAAAACTTCTTACTGAAAATTACTTTATGAACCACCGCTACGACTTCATCTATCTCTTCGACGCCCAGGATGCCAACCCCAACGGCGACCCCGACGCCGGCAACCTCCCGCGCACCGACCCCGAGACGATGCAGGGCCTCGTCACCGACGTCTGCCTCAAGCGCAAGGTCCGCAACTACGTCGACGCCGCGCGTGGCGGCGAGGGCCGCAACAAGATCTACGTCCAGAACCGCGGCGTGCTCAACGCGCAGCACCGGCTGGCCTACGACGCGATGGGCGTCGAGCCGAAGGGCAGCAAGCAGGACCGCAAGACGGTAGACGCGGCGCGCGACTGGATGTGCGCCAACTTCTACGACGTCCGCACCTTCGGGGCCGTGATGAGCACGAAGGTCAACGCGGGGCAGGTCCGCGGGCCGGTCCAACTCACGTTTTCGCGCTCCATCGACCCCGTCGTGCCGTCCGACGTGTCGATCACGCGTGTCGCGGTGACGAGCGAGGAGGAGGCCGTCCGGTTCACGCAGGCTGAGGACGGCAGCGAGACCGCCTCGGGCAAGGAGACCGAGATGGGGCGCAAGGCGCTCGTCCCGTACGGCCTTTACCGCGGCCACGGCTTCTACAGCCCGACGCTCGGCGCGCAGACGGGCTTCGACGGCGACGACCTCGCGCTCTTCTGGACCGCTCTCCAGATGGGCTTCGACCTCGACCGCTCGGCCAGCCGCGGCCTGATGGCGCTGCGCCGCCTCTACGTCTTCTCGCACGACGACGCGCTCGGCAACGCGCCCGCGCACACGCTCTTCGACCGCGTGACGGCGGCGACGCACGACAGCGTCGCCGCGCCGCGCCGGTTCGACCAGTACACCGTCGCTGTAGACGAGGCGGGCCTGCCGCCCGGCGTCGCGTTCACCTCCGTCGTGGCCTAACCATGGCCCGCGACCTCCGCGAGCCTCACGACCTCGACGCCGGGGACGGCCGCGATCCCGGTGTCGTTGGTCAGCAGCACGTCGCAGCCGGCGAGCTGCGCCGTCGCGGCGTGGATCGCGTCGGGCAGCTTCATCCGCGACACGGCGCGGAGGCGGGCCGACTGTACCAGAACGTCCCGCAAAACCGGGACGACGGTGATGCCCGGACCCGCGAGGACATCCTCGAAGTCCGCTTCCAGCGCCGCGTCGCGGGTCCGAAACGGCTTGACGAACACCTCGGCGCGTGTGATCTCGCTCGTCACCGCAGGCGTCTCGCCCGCGAGGATGCTGACGAACAGCGGCAGGAGCGCCTCGGCGTAGGGCGCGACGTGCTCGACGGCATAGATGAACACGTTCGAGTCGAGGTAGACCGTGCGGCCGATGAGGCGCGTCACAGAATGTCCTCATCGTCTCCGCGGCCTTCGCGGATCTCGCGGTCGATCTCCTCGGCCGTGCGCGTGGACGGGCGCAGGCCGATCAGGTCCACGAGGGTTGTCCGGCGGCGGTTCGGATCTGGCGTGTACGGGGGCAGAAAGACCGGCTTGCCGTTCTCGTCCACGAGCGGGAGGCCGCCCGGCATCGGATCGGCCGTCCCCGGGGCGGGCGGTGCCCCGTCGCCGGACGGCTCCGGGACGATCACGACGACGTCGGCCTCGACGCCCGCCTCGAGGGCTGGGTCGGTGATCTCGATGCGCCCGCCGGGGAGGACGCGGACGCGCTGTCGGATGGCTCGCATGGCAGCGGGGGAGGGGGGCGCATGAACGATACGACCGCGCCTGCCGTGCCCGACGCCCCGGTGTGGGCCGACGCCGACCTGGTGCCGCTCTCGGCGCTCCAGCACTACGTCTACTGCCCGCGCCAGTGCGCGCTGATCCACGTCGAGCAGGCGTGGAGCGAGAACATCTACACGCTGCGCGGGACGCGCGCCCACGAGCGCGTCGACGACGCGGGCGGGACGACGCGCGACGGCGTGCGGACCGAGCGCGCGCTGCCGCTGTTCTCGGACGTCCACGGGCTCGTCGGCAAGGCTGACGCCGTCGAGTTCTCGGCCGGCGGCGTGCCTTTCCCGGTCGAGCACAAGGTCGGCCCGCGGAAGGCGCGCCGGGCGGACGAGGTCCAGCTCTGCGCGCAGGCGCTGTGCCTCGAGGAGATGTTCGGCTGCGCCGTGCCGGCCGGGGCGCTGTACCACGCGAAGAGCCGGCGGCGGCGCGAGGTCGAGATGACGGCCGCGCTGCGCGCCGAGACCCTGTCCGTGGCCGCGGCCGTCCGCGCGCTGTTCCGCGCGTCCCGCCTGCCGCCGCCCGTCGCCGACGCCCGCTGCGAGCGGTGCTCGCTCGTCGAGACGTGCATGCCGTTCGTCGTCGCCCGGTGGGACGCTCCCGACGCCGATGCGCCGTGACGGCCCGGTACGCTCCCTCTCCGGACAGACCCACGACGACGCAGCTCCTCAATACGCGCCATCTCTGAAACGACCATGACGACGCAGCTCCTCAATACGCTCTACGTCCAGACACAGGGCGCGTACCTGCGCCTCGACGGCGAGACGCTGCGCGTCGAGGTCGAGAAGGAGCTGCGGCTCCAGATGCCGCTGCTGCACCTCGGCGCGCTCGTCGTGTTCGGCAACGTGCTGCTGAGCCCGTTCCTGCTCAAGCGCTGCGCCGAGGACGGCCGCGCCGTCGTGTGGCTCTCCACCGGGGGCCGCTTCGTCGGGCGGCTCGCCGGGCCCGTCTCGGGCAACGTGCTCCTGCGCAAGGCGCAGCACGAGGCGCTCGCGTCGGCCGAGGCAACCCTCGCCGTGGCCCGGCAGGTCGTGCGCGGCAAGATCCGCGCGCAGCGCGACGTGCTCGCGCGCGCCGCCCGCGACGCAGCGGCCGAGCACGAGGACGCGCTCCGCAGGGCCGTCGCGCAGCTCGACGCCGCCCACGCGCTCGCGCTCGGCGCGGCGGACGTCGCCGAGGCGCGCGGGGCCGAGGGGCAGGCGGCGGCGGTCTACTTCGGCGTCTTCGACCGGCTGCTTATCGCCGGCCCGCTGCGCTTCGAGTCGCGCAGCCGCCGGCCGCCGCGCGACGCCGTCAACGCGCTGCTGTCGTTCCTCTACACGGTCCTCCGGGGCGACTGCACGGCGGCGCTCGAAGGGGTCGGGCTGGACCCGCAGGTCGGCTTCCTGCACGTGCTGCGGCCGGGCCGCCCCGCGCTCGCGCTCGACCTCATGGAGGAGTTCCGGCCGGGCCTCGCGGACCGCCTCGCGCTCGCGCTCGTCAACCGCCGCCAGATCGGGCCGCAGCACTTCGAGCCGCGCCCCGGCGGCGCGGTCTACCTCAACGAGGAGGGCCGCCGCATCGTCCTGACGGCGGTCCAGAAGCGCAAGCAGGAGACGCGGCCGCACCGTCTGTTCAAGGAGCCCGTGCCGGTCGGGCTGCTGCCTCACGTCCAGGCCCGCCTGCTCGCGCGCCATCTCCGCGGCGACCTCCCGCTCTACCCGCCCCACCGGGGCCGATAGCCATGGCTGCGAAGCGGATCGACGTGCTCGTCTGCTACGACGTCCAGACGACGACGCCCGAGGGGGTGCGCCGGCTGCGGGCCGTCGGGCGTCTGTGCAAGAACTACGGCCAGCGCGTCCAGTACTCGATGTTTGCCTGCCGCCT
>JAYWIE010000200.1:0-3683 GCA_043789155.1 Rubricoccaceae bacterium
GGGCGCGCCGCCCGCGCCGCCGCCGGCCCTGCCGTCGCAGGCCCAGGCTGCAGCCGCGCAGCGCGCCGCGGCCGCCGACGACGACTTCGGCCACTTCCCGCCGCTCGCCCGCGACATCGCGCGCTCCGCGCCGAAGCTGTTCGTCGGCGAGGAGCGCATGAAGTACTACGCCGAGCAGATCGGGCGGCTCTCGGCCGACCAGCGCCAGGGCCTCCGCGACTTCCTCGAGCAGTTCGTCGCGCGGATGCAGCCGCTCGGCGCGAGCGACCTCGACATGGGCGGCCCCGCGACCGGCGGCCGCGTGTGGTACCGCGTCGACGGCGACAAGACGCCGCACTACGAGACCGGCATGCAGTCGCTCGACGAGATCGACGTGCTGATCCTGAACCTGCTCTCCGAGCGCCAGCTCGCGGACCTCTGGGACGCCCGCTCGGCGGACTTCTCGTACCAGATCGTCGGCGGCTCGGGCGAGCACCTCCGCTTCCGCTGCACGGCCTACTCCGACAACCTGCACCTCGGCGTCTGTCTGCGAGCCATCAACGACACCGTCCGGCCCATCGCCGGGCTCGGCTTCCACCCGGTCATCGAGCGCGGCCTGCTCTTCTCGAACGTCAAGTCCGGCCTCTCGCTCGTCACCGGCGTCACCGGCTCGGGCAAGAGCACCACGCTCGACGCCATCATCGACGCCAACAACCACGACTTCGACGGCCACATCGTCATCATCGCGAAGCCGCTCGAGTACGTCCACGCCCCGGACCGCTGCATCATCCGCCACCGCGAGGTCGGGCCGGACGTGCCCTCGTTCAAGGCCGGCGTCCAGCAGGCGCTCCGCCAGGACCCCGACATCATCATGATCGGGGAGATGCGCGACCCCGAGACCATCGACGCCGCGATTGAGGCCGCCGACACCGGCCACAAGGTCTTCTCGACGCTCCACACGGCCTCGGCCGTCGAGAGCCTGGACCGCATGGTCGCCGAGTACCCGCCCTTCGAGCAGAACCGCGTCCGCTCGCGCCTCGCGGACGTCCTCAACTGCGTCGTGTCGCAGAAGCTGCCGCCCAAGATCGGCGGCGGCCGCGTGCTCTGCAAGGAGGTCCTCTGGGTGACGGCGTCCGTCAAGGCGGCCATCCTCAACAACAACACCGGCGAGATCTACCAGATGATGTGGGAGGGGGCCAAGCAGGGCATGACGACGCTCGAGCAGGACCTCGCGCGGCTCGTCCGAGAGCGCAAGATCACGCCCGAGACCGGCTTCCAGTACGCCAACAACAAGAAGCGTTTCCAGCAACTGCTTCAGTCCTCGTAAATGCGGTTTGGAGTTTGAGGTTTGACGTTCGCCCGCGAATGCGCCTCAAACATCAAACGTCAAACCTCAAACCCGCACCCCTCGACTCCGATGACCGACGACACTCTCCCCACTGGCGACGCCACCGACCCGCACGAGTTCGGCGCTCCGTTCGACGGCTCGTTCGACGACGGCTCGTTCGGCGGGGCCCCGTTCGACGGTTCGTTCGACGCGGCCCCGTTCGATGCGGCTCCGCCAGACGCGGCCCCGTTCGACGGCGGCACGTTCGACGGCGGCACGTTCGACGCGGCTCCGTTCGCGGGCGGTGCGTTCGACGCCGGGGCCTTCGCCGGCGGCACCTTCGGGGCCGCCGGGTTCGACGCGGCGACGGCCGAGGCCGTCCCGTTCGAGGCCGTCGCGTTCGACAGCGCGCCGGCCGACGACGGCTTCGCGGATGCCGCCTTCGCGGGTGCCGCCTTCGCCGAGCCGGTCGAGGTCCGCCGCTCGGGCCGCGGCCGCGCCGCCCGCAAGGCGTCCGGCACCAAGGACGCGCTCCTGCTCGGCCTCCACGTGACGCCGCGCCAGGTCTTCGCCGTCCTCGTGCGCCCGACGCCCGACGGCGGCTACGAGCCGCTGCGCCAGTTCGTCCGCAACCGCACCGACGGCTCGGCCGGGACCGTCGACGCCGGCGGCTCCACGCCCGACGCGCTCGATAGCCAGGGTGCCGGCGACATCCAGTTCGGGCAGACCGGGCAGGTGGACTTCTCGGCCGAGTTCATCGGCATGGGGGCCGAGCCCGAGATGAGCTTCGACGCCATGCTGGACCCGTCGTCCGGCGGGGCGGCGGCCGTCCGCGCCCAGCCCGTCATCTACGAGATCCGCGACATCCTCGGCGAGTGCGAGCAGGCCGGCTTCGCCCAGCCCGCGCTCGCCTTCACCGTCGGCTCGCCCGACATCGAGTACGCCGAGGTCGCCGTCGCGCCCGAGACTCGCAAGGGCAAGGCCAAGCCGGGCAAGGCCCCCAAGGCCGAGAAGGCGGACAAGGCGGACAAGACCGCCAAGGCCGCGGCCAGGGCGGCCGACGCGCCCGTGAAGCGCGAGCGCCTGCTCGCCGAGCTCGCCCGCGAGTTCCCGCTCGCCGACAAGGAGCGCACGGCCTTCGTCCCGATGACGCCCCGCGACGGCCACCAGCGCTACTTCGCCGTCATGCCGACGGCCTCCGAGCCCGTCGCGCCGAGCCTGTTCATGCTCCGCGAGCAGAGCCAGTACCGCAAGACGCCGCTGCGCACGATCGAGGCCGAGGTGCCGCTGCTGATCGGCCTCGCGCGCCTCGTCCAGCCCGCCGACGCCGCCGAGAACACGGCCCTCGTCCGCGTCGGCTCCGAGGACACGATCGTGCTGCTGCTCGTCGGCGGGCAGCTGCACCACTACGAGATGATGCAGTCCGTGACGGCCTTCGACGGGCCAGACACGATCTGCTCGCGCGTGCTGCTCCAGCAGGACGTCCAGGGCGTCGGGACGGTCCACAACGTCATCGTGATGGCCGAGGAGCGCGAGCGCGAGCTCGTGCAGGGCTTCGCCGCGTTCTACCCCGAGGCGCGCGTCGAGACGCTGCGCGAGGGCATGGCGCGGCTGGGCCTCGTCGGGCCGTACGGCCCGCTCGCGCCGAGCCTCGTCGAGGCGACCGGTGCCGCGCTCGCGGGCCACCTCCGGACCGGCAAGGGCAGCCCGTTCGAGGACGCCAACCTCATGCCGGCCGCGCTGCTCCGCGCGACGCGCAAGATCTCGCTCGCGTTCGCGTGGCACACGCTCGTCGTGGCCGTGCTGCTGTTCATGAGCGTGCTGTACTTCATGTACACCTACACCCAGCAGAAGCAGGCCATCGCCGACGCCCAGCAGCGCCTCGCCGAGTACCCGCCGGAGACGCGGATGTCCGCGCCCGAGCTCCAGGCCCGCATCGACAGCCTCAACACGCGCAAGGCCGAGCTCGCGGCGAACCTCGTCGTGCTGGACTCGCTGCTGATCGACACCGACCTCTGGACGCAGACGCTGCTCCGCACGACGCGCGCGGCTGCCCAGACCGGCGGCGTGTGGATCGAGGAGATGACGCCCAACGGGGCCGAGCTCCAGCTCCACGGCTACGCCACGACGCGGGCGCGCGTCGTCGGGATGGCGCAGCGGCTCGACGCGACCATCAACGAGGTCACGTTCCAGGCGCTGCGCGAGATCCCGGTCTTCGAGTACCGGATGACGCTGGCGCTGCCGCACGAGCTGCCGCAGATCGCCCGCGTAATGCGCGAGGCGGCCGGCGAGACGCTCCCGCCGCCGGCCCCGCTCCCGCTCGCCGGCCTCTCCGGGGCCCCGCCGACGCCCACGCCGCCCCCGGCGGCCCCGGCCG
>JAYWIE010000201.1:0-3677 GCA_043789155.1 Rubricoccaceae bacterium
CAGTCGGTCCGCGCCGCCGTCGCGTGGCTGCGCGCGTTGGGCGTCGAGCCGACGGTGAGCGGCGCGGGCGCGGTCCGCGCGCAGTCTGTCCCGGCCGGCCGGCCGCTCCCGCGGCGCGTCACGCTTACGGGACAGCCGCGATGAGCCCGCTCCACGCCCACCTGCCGCCCGTGACCGCGCGGCCGCAGCCGCTCGCGCGCGTCCTCGCCTCGGCCGCGGCCGCGGGCCTCGTCGCCGTCCCCGACGCGCTCGCCGACACGCCCGTCACGGATGTCGTCTCGGACAGCCGCGCCGTCACGCCGGGCGTCCTCTTCGCCGCGCTCGCCTCCGACGGCGACGGCACGGACGGCCACGCCTTCGTCGACGCCGCCCTCGAGGCCGGGGCCGTAGCCGCGCTCGTCGCGCCCGACTACGCCGAGGCGAACGTCCGCGACCGCCTCGTGCCCACCGCCGACCCGCGCGCGGCCGTCGCCGAGGCCGCGGCGAGCCTGTGGAACCGCCCCGGCGACGGCATGGCGCTCGTCGGCATCACGGGCACCAACGGCAAGACGACGACCTCTTTTCTGGTTCACGGCCTGCTGACCGATCTCGGCCGGACGGTCGGGCTCGTCGGGACCGTCGAGAACAGGATCGGGCGCGAGCGCTACGCGACGGCCTACACGACGCCCGAGGCCCCGGCGCTCCAGCGCCTGCTCCGCGCGATGGCGCAGGGCGGCGTGACGCACGTCGCGATGGAGGTGTCGAGCCACGGGCTCGCGCTCAGCCGCGTCCGCACGCTGGACTTCGGCGTCGCCGTGTTCACCAACCTCACCCACGACCACCTCGACTTCCACCGCACGCCCGAGGCCTACGCCGCGGCCAAGAAGGCGCTGTTCGACGGGCTGAGCACGGACGCGACGGCCATCGTCAACGCGGACGACCCGGCCTGCGCGCTGATGGTCCGGGACACGCGCGCCCGCGTCGTCACGTTCGGCACGGCCGCCGGCGCGGACGTCCGCGTGGAGGTGCTCGGCAACGCGCTCGGCGGCCTCCGGCTGCGCCTCGGCGGGCAGGACCGGACGTTCCGGATGGCGGGCCGCTTCAACGCGCTCAACCTCGCCGCCGCCTACGCCGTCGGCGTCGCGCTCGGCCTCGACGCCGACGCCGTGCTCGGCGCGCTCGCCGAGGCCCCCGGCGTGCCCGGCCGCTTCGAGACCATCCGCCCCGACGACGGCCGCCCCGACGACGCCAGCCGAGAAGACGTGCTCGGCATCGTCGACTACGCGCACACGCCGGACGCGCTCGACAACGTCCTCGCGACCGCCCGCGAGATCGTCCCCGCCGGCCGCGCGCTGTGGGTCGTCTTCGGCTGCGGCGGCGACCGCGACCGCACCAAGCGCCCTGCGATGGCCCGCGTCGCCGAGGCGCGCGCCGACCGCGTCGTGGTCACGAGCGACAACCCGCGCACCGAGGACGCCGCGGCGATTCTCGCCGACGTCGTCGCCGGCCTCTCCAGGCCAGAAGACGCGCTCGTGATCGCGGACCGTGCCGCGGCCATCGGGGCTGCCGCCGTGCAGGCCGCGCCCGGCGACGTCGTCGTCGTCGCGGGCAAGGGCCACGAGACGTACCAGATCATCGGCACGACGACGCACGACTTCGACGACCGCGCCGTGCTCCGCGCCGCGCTCGCCGCCCGTTCTGCGGGCACCCGTTCTACGGGCACCCGTTCCACCGCTGCCTCCTCGGAGCGCGAGACCCTCTAGGCCCCGTGCTCTACCACCTCTTCACGTGGCTCAACCGGGCGTACGACCCGCCCGGGTTCGACGTCTTCCAGTTCATCACCGTCCGCGCGACGCTCGCGGCCGGGACGGCGCTGCTGATCGCCATTTTCGGCGGCAAGTCCATCATCCGCGCGCTGCGCCGGCGGCTCATCGGCGAGACGGTCCGCGAGGGCGAGAACGCCGGCGTCGTGAGCCACGCCCACAAGGCCGGCACGCCGACGATGGGCGGCCTCATCCTGCTGCTCTCGCTCGCCGGCGGCGTGCTGCTCTGGGGCGACCTCACCAACGTCTACGTCTGGATCGCGCTCGTGGCGACGCTCTGGATGGGCGCGTTCGGCTTCGCCGACGACTACATCAAGGTCGTCCGGAAGAACAAGAAGGGCCTGGCGGAGCGGACGAAGCTGCTCGGCCAGGTCTCGCTCGGCCTCATCGTCTCGTTCGGCCTGCTCAGCCTGGGCCAGCTCGACGGCGTCCACACGCTGACGAGCCTCCCGCTCGTGCCCGACGGCCTGATCGACTACGGGGCGCTGCTGCCGCTCGGGCCGCTCGCGGCCAAGGCGGTCTACGTCGTCGCGATCACGTTCATCCTCACCGGCGTCTCGAACGCGGTCAACCTCACCGACGGCCTCGACGGGCTCACGGCCGGCACGACGGCCTTCGTCACGATGGGCCTCGTCGCGATGACGTATGTGACGGGCAACGTGAACCTCGCCGCGTTCGTCAACGACATCTACCTGCCGGGCACGGGCGAGCTGACGGTCTTCGCTGCTGCTGTCGCCGCGGCGTGCTTCGGCTTCCTGTGGTACAACGGCCACCCGGCGCAGGTCTTCATGGGCGACACGGGCAGCCTCGCGCTCGGGGCGGCCGTCGGGACGCTCGCGATCCTGATCAAGAAGGAGCTCTACCTGCCGGTGCTGTGCGCCGTGTTCTTCGCCGAGACGGTCTCGGTGATCGTCCAGACGGGCTGGTTCAAGTGGACCCGCCGGCAGACCGGCACCGGCCGCCGCGTCTTCCGGATGGCCCCGCTGCACCACCACTACGAGGCCCTCGGCGTGCACGAGTCCAAGATCGTGATCCGGTTCTGGATCGTCTCGGCGCTGCTCGTGATCCTGACGCTGTTCCTCCTCCGCATCCGATGACCGACGCCCGCACCCTGCTCGACGCCTCGGCCGCCGCCGCCCCGGCCGGCGACGCCCCGGCCGGCGGTCGCCGGGATGGGTCGGTGGGCGTAGGGCCACAGCATGCTGTGGCCCTACCGAGCGTGGCGTCGGACGTGATGTCCGGGACGTCGGACGTGATGTCCGGGACGCCGAAGGGGACGTCCGCGACGTCCGGGACGTCGGACGCCGTCCGGCCCGACCGCGACGCGCTGCGTGCGGCCGTCGATGGGGCGCGCGTGACGGTCGTCGGCGCGGCGCGCTCCGGGCTGGCCGCGGCGCGCCTGCTCGCGCGCCACGGCGCGGCCGTGCTCGTCACGGACGCCGGCGCGCACGACGCTGACGCCGCGGCCGGGCTCGCCGCGGCGGGCGTGGCCTACGAGGCCGGCGGCCACTCGCCGCGCGCGCTCGCGGCCGACTGGCTCGTGGTCAGCCCCGGCGTCCCGACGGCCGCGCCGCTCGTGCAGGCCGCCCTCGCGCAGGGGCTGCCGGTGTACTCCGAGATCGAGGTCGCGTCGTGGTTCTGCGCGGGCCCGGTCGTCGCCATCACCGGCTCCAACGGCAAGACGACCACGACGAGCCTCGTCGCCCACATCTTCGCCACGGCCGGCCGCCGGCACGTCGTCGCCGGCAACATCGGCGTCGCCTTCTCGGACCACGCCGACGCCGTCGGCGCGGACACGGCCGTCGTGCTCGAGGTCTCCAGCTTCCAGCTGGACCACATCGCCACGTTCCGGCCGCGCGTCGCCGTGCTGCTCAA
>JAYWIE010000202.1:0-3673 GCA_043789155.1 Rubricoccaceae bacterium
CCGGTTTCCGCTCGGCCGACGGCGACGCGCATCCGAGGTAGGGACGGCTCGCCGAGCCGTCCGGGGCCAGCCCGAGACGCGTCGGCGACGTACCCAACCCGCTCCGCGCCCACCCGATGACCGTCCTCGGCCTTTCTCGCCGGTCCCCTGCCCGCGCGTACGGCCGGACCTCCGCCGCCGTGCTGGCGCTGGCCGTGCTGGCCGGCTGCGCGCCCCGGCTCTCGGGCGAGGCGTCGGACCGCCTGCTCGCGGCCCTCTTCGCGCCGCCGACGGCGGCCGAGACCGCGCAGGTCGAGGCCGAGTGGGCGGCCCGCGACACGCGGCCGCGCGACGTCCGCGTCGAGCAGACGCGCGACTACGCCGACGGCTCGCGCGTGCTCGTGGTGTCGCACACGACCGGCGCGGGCGCGGCGCGCCACGTCGGGGCCGTGCGCCTGCCGCCGCGTGCCGCGGGGCGTCGCCTGCCCGTCCTGCTCGTCGGCCACGGCGGCGACGACGGCACGAGCCTCGGCGGCTTCGAGCCCGGCGCGTTCGCGCGCGACTGGGTCCAGGTGCTGCCCGCCTTCCGCGGCGAGCGCCTCCGGACCGGCCTGCCGCTCGTCGGGGCGGCCGTGCGCGCCGGCGGGACGGCGAGCCCGTGGGACCGCGACGTCGACGACGCGCTCGCCTTTCTCTCGGCGGCCCTCGCCGCCGTGCCCGAGGCCGACGCCGGGCGCGTCGCCGCGCTCGGCCGCAGCCGCGGCGCGGGCGTCGTGCTGCTCGCCGCGGCCCGCGACGCGCGCCTGCGGGCCGTCGTGAGCGTCTTCGGCCCGACCGACTTCTTCCTGCCCGACGTGCAGCGGCTCGCGCGGCGCGCGCTCCGCGTGCCCGTGCGCCTGCCGGGCGCGGGCTTCCTCGCCGACAGCGTCCTGTTCGCGGTCCGCGACGGCCGGCTGCCGCTGCCCGAGGCGCGGCGGGCGCTCCTGCGCCGCTCGCCGGCCGCGTTCGCCGCGCGCCTGCCGCCGGTCCAGACGCACCACGGAGCCCGCGACACCAGAGTGCCCGTCGCCCACAGCGCGCGCCTCGACGCCGCGCTGCGCGCTGCCGGGCGCGCGTCCGAGCTGTTCGTCTATCCTGAAGGCCGCCACGCCAGCCGCAGCCTCGCCGGACACCGCGCGCGCGCCGAGGCATTCCTGGCCCGCGCCGTCGATCTCCCCGCCGTCACGCCCTCCGCCTCCCGATGACCGTCCTCGGCCTCTCCTGCTGGTACCACGACGCCGCCGCAGCCGTCGTGCGCGACGGCGTCATCGTGGCCGCGGCGCAGGAGGAGCGCTTCTCGCGCCGCAAGCACGACCCCGAGTTCCCCGCGCAGGCCGTCGCCTTCTGCCTCGCCGAAGCCGGCATCGCCGCCGAAGACCTCGACGCGGTCGCGTTCTACGACAAGCCGCTGCTCAAATTCGAGCGCCTGCTCGAGACGTTCCTCACGCGCGCCCCGCGCGGCCTGCCCGCCTTCCTCGACGCGATGCCGCCGTGGCTGCGGCAGAAGCTCTGGATCGCCGACCGCATCACCGGCGCGCTCGGCGGGCTGCCCGCGAGCGTCCCGGTCCTCTTCCCCGAGCACCACGAGAGCCACGCCGCGTCCGCCTTCTTCGCGTCGCCGTTCGAGCGCGCGGCCTTCCTCACCCTCGACGGCGTCGGCGAGTGGGCGACGTCGTCGTGGGGCGTCGGCGATGGGCACGCGCTCGAGGTCCGCGCCGAGCAGCACTTCCCGCACTCGCTCGGGCTGCTCTACTCGGCCGTGACCACCTTCTGCGGCTTCCGCGTCAACTCGGGCGAGTACAAGCTCATGGGCCTCGCGCCCTACGGCCGGCCCGTCTACCGCGACCTGATGCTGGAGCGGCTCGTGGATCTCAAGCCCGACGGCTCGTTCCGCCTCGACCAGCGCTTCTTCACCTACGCCGCCGGGCGGCGGATGACCGGCCGCGCCTTCGCGGACCTCTTCGGCGGGCCCGCGCGCGTGCCCGAGTCGCCGGTCACCGCCCGCGAGATGGACATGGCGGCGAGCGTCCAGGCCGTCACCGAGGAGGTCGTGCTCCGCATCGCGCGGCACGTCCACCGGGAGACTGGCGAGCCCAACCTGTGCCTCGCCGGCGGCGTCGCGCTCAACTGCGTCGCCAACGGCCGCCTGCTGCGCGAGGGCCCGTTCGAGCGGCTCTGGATCCAGCCCGCGGCGGGCGACGCCGGCGGCGCGCTCGGGGCCGCCCTCATGGCGACGCACGTCTGGGCCGGCATCCCCCGCATCGCCGACCCCGCGGACGCCATGCGCGGCGCGCGCCTAGGCCCGGCCTTCGCCGAGCCCGAGATCGCCGCAGCCTTCGCCGCGCAGGGCTTTCCCGACGGGGCCGTCGAGACGTTCGCGACCGACGACGCCCTCGTCGAGCGCGTCGCGGGTCTGCTCGCGGCCGGTCAGACGGTCGGCTGGTTCCAGGGCCGCGCCGAGTTCGGCCCGCGCGCGCTCGGCGGCCGCTCCGTCCTCGCGGACCCCCGGGGCCGGGACGTCCAGCAGCGCGTCAACGTGCAGGTCAAGTTTCGCGAGAGCTTCCGCCCCTTCGCCCCGGCCGTGCTGGCAGAGCGCGCGGATGAGGTCTTCGACCTCGGAGGGGATGCGGCATACGGGATGCGGGATGGGCAGACTCCCGGGACGAAACGCTCTGCATATCCCATATCCCATATCCCCCATCCCGCGTCCTCGCCGTACATGCTTCTCGTGGGGCACGTTCGCGGGGCCGAGGCGCTGCCCCAGCGCGGCGCGGCGGCCCTCGACGGGCGCTACGCGGTCCGGTCGCCGCTGCCGGCGGTGACGCACGTGGACGGCTCGGCGCGGGTGCAGACGGTCACGCGCGAGCGGGCCGGGATCTTCTACGACGTGCTCTCTGCGTTCGAGCGCGCGACGGCCACGGACGGCGCGCCGGGCTGCCCCGTGCTCGTCAACACGAGCTTCAACGTGCGCGGCGAGCCGATCGTCCACAGCCCCCAGGACGCGCTGCGGGTCTTCCGGCAGACCGGCATCGACGCGCTCGCCGTCGGCCGGCACGTCGTGACGAAGGCGGCGCTGCCCGCGGCCGAGCGCGTCCCGCTGACGCCGGCCGAGATCGCTGCGGCGTACGGGCTCGACTGAGGCGCGTCCGACGTGTCGTGCGCCGCGGAATCTTCTCTGCCACGCGCGGCCCGGCCGCTTGCCGCGTCGCTACTTTCTGGGCGGCACTCTCGCCGACGGCCTGAAACCTCAGTGTCGCATGCGGGTTTGCTGCCTTCCAGCGAGCGCGCGGGGCCGACGGTTTCACGTCGAGCCTTGTAGAACACCGGATCAGAACGACGTCGGCGCTCCCCACATCCCGTTTTAATGAACATCTACGTCGCAAACCTCCCGTACTCCACGTCGGACGACGACCTCCGGGAGCAGTTCGAGGCCTTCGGCTCGGTCGAAAGCGCCACGGTAATCAAGGATCGAGACACCGGCCGCTCGCGCGGATTCGGCTTCGTCGAGATGACGGACCAGGCCGAGGGCCAGGCCGCCATCGACCAGCTCAACGGCACCGACATGGCCGGCCGCCCGCTCACGGTCAACGAGGCCCGCCCGCGCACCGAGCGCCCGGCCGGCGGCGGTGGCGGCTACGGCGGCGGCGGTGGCCGC
>JAYWIE010000203.1:0-3668 GCA_043789155.1 Rubricoccaceae bacterium
GCCGACGGCCGCGAGGGCGTCCGCGACGAGCGCGGCGCGCGTCTCGGGGCGGGCGAGGTCGGCGAGCAGCACGCGCACGCCGTCGCCGTCGGGGGCGACGAGCCCGTCGAGCCCGGCGAGCGCCGCGCGGGCGGCGTCGGCCGTCGCGGCGATGCGGACGGCGGTCGCCGGGCCGCCCTCGGCGTCGAGCAGCGGCAGCACGCCGTGGCGGATGCGGTTGCGGCGGTAGGCGTCAGTCGCGTTGGTCGGGTCCTCGCGCCACGCCCAGCCGCGGCCGCGCGCGAGCGCCTCGACGTCGGCCCGCGTCAGGCGCAGCAGGGGGCGGACGAGCGCGACGGCGTCCGCGAGCCGCCGGCGCGGGGCCATGCCGGCGAGGCCGCGCAGGCCGGCCCCGCGCACGAGCGCCATCAGGACCGTCTCGGCCTGGTCCGTCGCCGTGTGCCCGGCGGCGACGGCGTCGGTGCCGAGGCTCCGGGCGACGCCGGCGAGGGCGGCGTAGCGGGCGTCGCGGGCGGCGGCCTGGCGGTTGCCCGGCCCGACGTGCCCCGCCACCACGACGGCCTCGCCCCCACAGCTCGCTGCCACGTCGCGGACGAAGGCGGCCTCCGCGCCCGTCTCGGGCCGCAGGCCGTGGTCCACGTAGACGGCGACGGTCTCGAACCCGAGCGCGGCGAGCGCGCGCAGGAGCACGACCGAGTCGACGCCGCCGCTCACCCCGACGACGACGCGCTGGCCCGGCCGCAGCGAGCACGGGCCGAGGGCGTCTGTCCGGATCGTGTCGAGCGCGTCGGGCATTGGGACGTCGGTGACCGTGGGCCATGAGCCATAATCTGGCACCACCTCACTACATGTCATCCCGGACTTGATCCGGGATCTGGTTTTTCTAGTCGAGCACGCGGGAAACACGAAAGCCAGATCCCGGATCAAGTCCGGGATGACACATTCCTGTTACAGCGCAACACGGTTGGAATGAGACAGAGGCCGAGCCAGCGTTTTCTCTCCCCTCTGGGGAGAGATGCCCGGCAGGGCAGAGAGGGGCTCAGGCTGGACTGGCCGCTGCCTCACACCGATCGCGTAGCGCTGTATGGCGGTAGACTGAGAGGAGACGTTGCATCTGATCCCTACGACCCGTCACCGCTTCGCGCCTTTGAGGCCGCCGAGCGAGGCCGTCGAGAGCAGATTCGTCTCGTATGAGCGGATACGGCCGGCCTCGGCGGCGTGGCGCTCGAGCGCGAGCCGGATCATGCGGTCCAGCAGGGCCGGGAACGGGACGCCCGAGGGCTCCCAGAGGTAGAAGCTGAGCGAGCCCGGGATCGTGTTGATCTCGTTGAAGTAGAGCTGCCCGTCGGCGTCGTCGAGCAGGAAGTCGATGCGGGCGACGCCCGAGCACTCGAAGAGGCGGAAAACCTGGACGGCCATGGCGCGCGCCGCGGCGGTGTCGGTCTCCGAGAGCGGGGCCGGGATGAGGCGGTCCAGCGAGGCCATGCCCGCCGCGCCGCCGCCCTTCGCGCCGGGCGTGCCGCCCTTGGTGCCGCCCCGAACGGAGCCCTTCGCGCCGCCGCCGCGCTGGTACTTCTCGGCGAACGTCAGCAGCGCCTCGCCCGACGAGCGGACGGGCTCCTCGAGCACGCTGGCCTGCGCCTCGCGCGGGCTGCCGAGGACCGAGCAGTTGACCTCGCGCAGGGCCGTGACCGCCTTTTCGACGAGGACCTTCTCGTCGTAGCGCAGCGCCTCCTCGACGGCCGCGTCGAGCGCGTCGCGCGTGTCCGCCTTCGAGATGCCGATCGACGAGCCGAGCCGGGCGGGCTTGACGACGACCGGCAGCCCGAGCTCGGCCTCGACCCGGTCCAGCCAGTCGGCCTCGGCCCCGGCCCAGTCGGTCTCGCGGAACGAGACCCACGGCACGACCGGGATGCCCTGGTCGCGGCAGACGACCTTGGTCAGCACCTTGTCCATGCCGAGCGCCGAGCCGAAGACGCCGGAGCCGGTGTAGGGCGCGCCGAGCGTCTCGCAGAGGCCCTGCATGGCCCCGCTCTCGCCGGCCCCGCCGTGGAGGCCGATGAACAGGACGTCGACGTCGGCGGCGAACGGCCGGCGGAAGAGGCGGCCCGGCGCGACGCCGGCGAGGTGCGCCCCGGGCGCGCCCGTCCGGCGCTGGAGGGCGACCTCGGTCGCCTGCGCGGTGAGCGCGTCGAGGTCGCGGTAGCGCTCGATGTCCAGCAGGCCCGGGCCGGTGTAGATGCGGCCGGCCTTGGAGACGTAGAGCGGGACGGGCGTGTACGCGGCGCGGTCCATCGCCGCCGCCGCCTGCAGGCTCGTGATGACGCTCACCTCGTGCTCGGGCGAGACGCCGCCGAAGAGGACGCCGACGGAGACGGGGCCGGCGGAAGGGGCAGACATGCGCGCGCGGGGCTGTTGACGGCGCAATCTCGCACCGCGCGTCCGGGAGGGCACGCCGCCGTGCCCGGCGGGCTCCACACGCGCGCCGTCTTCGCACCCGTTTCCGCCGGGCCGCCGGCGGACGCCCCGGCGGCGCGGCTAGCTTCGCGCCGGGCGCGAGACGCGCCCGCGCGGCTTCAGCGCGCCTCGGCCCTGCGCCCGCCCGTCCCTGCCTGCTCCCCGCCCGACATGACCCTTCGTTCTGCCAGCCTGCTCGCGCTCTCGTGCGCGGCGGCCGTGACCCTCGCCGCCTGCGGCAGCTCCCGCCCCGCGTCCGGCGGCGCGTCCGGCGACGGGCCGCTCGTCGCCCGGTGGACCGGCGGCGGGCTCTCGCTGCCCCAGTTCGAGGCCGCCTACGCCGCGACCGAGAGCGCCCTCTCGGACTCGTCGATGACGCCGGCCGAGCGCCGGCTCGACTTTCTGGAGCGCTACGTCGACTTCCAGCTCAAGGTGCTCGCGGCCCGCGCGGCCGGCTACGACCGCGACTCGTCCTACCTCGCCGAGGTCGCCGAGTACCGCGACCAGCTCGCCGGGCCGTACTTCACGGACCGCCAGATCCTCGACGACATCGTCCGCGACGTCTACGACAAGCAGGGCGAGCAGGTCTCGGCGCGCCACCTCCTGATCCGCGTCGGGCCCTACGCGCCGGCCCCGGACACGCTCGCGGCCTACACGCGCATCACGGCCATCCGCGACTCGGTCGCGGCGGGCGCGTATTCCCTGGAAGCGGCCGCGCGGCGCTACTCGCAGGACCCAAGCGTCGAGCAGAACGGCGGCGCGCTCGGCTACTTCTCCGGCGGCCAGACGGTCCTGCCGTTCGAGGACGCCGCCTACGGCACGCCCGTCGGGCAGGTCGCCGGGCCCGTCCGGACCCAGTTCGGCTACCACCTGCTCGAGGTTATGGACCGCCGGCCGACGCCGAGCCAGGTCCGCGCCCGCCACATCCTCGTCCGCCCGACCGGCGGCGCAGCTGCGGACACGGCCGCGGCGCTGACGACGGTCGAGGGTCTCGCCGCGCGCGTCGCGGCCGGCGAGAGCTTCGAGGCGCTCGCGCGGCAGTACTCGCAGGACCCCGGCTCGGCCCCGCAGGGCGGCGACCTCGGCGTCTTCGGGCCCGGCCGCATGGTGCCCGAGTTCGAGCAGGCCACGTTCGCGCTCCAGACCGTCGGGCAGGTGAGCGCGCCGGTCCGGACCCAGTTCGGCATCCACCTCATCCAGCTCGCCGAGCG
>JAYWIE010000204.1:0-3667 GCA_043789155.1 Rubricoccaceae bacterium
TCCGGTCGCTCCTGTTGAGCGCGACGACGCGGCGCTGCCCGCCGAGAGTCCGCTCGAAGGCGACGGACTGCGCCGCGGAGTCCGCTGCGAGCACGCGCAGGCTGCCGTGGCGCAGGACGGCGTCGCCGGTGCGGAGCGTGATCGCGCGCTGGTAGAAGGCGAACAGGGCGTGGTCGAAGCGGATCGCGTCGGGCGTGCGCGGGCGGCCGAGCGGGTCGTGCGACTGGTCGGCGTAGACGAGGTCCGGCCAGACCATCGGCTGGCGGTCGTCGGGGTCGTCCGCGCCCCACATGCCGGCCTCGTCGCCGTAGTAGACCATCGGGACGCCCGGAAGCGCCATCTGGAGCGTCACGGCCAGCCGCTGGACGTCCCGCTCGGCCGCGGTCGGGGCGCGGACGGCGTAGCGGTCCGTCTGCCGCGGCCCGGCGGCGCGGTCGTAGTTCTCACCCAGGCCGCCGTTGGCGATCATCGAGGCGAGGCGGTCCGTGTCGTGCCCGGCGTAGAGGTTGAACAGGCCCGCGCGCGTCGCCTCGGGGTAGGCGTCGAAGCGGGCGACGAGCGTGTCGGCGAAGGCGGCCGCGCCCTGCCGGCCGTCCCAGAGGAAGGCGTCGGCGGGGATGGCGAGGGCGTGGTAGTTCATCACGGACTGGAAGCCGGTGCGCCGGAGGTAGTCCGTGGCGTTGCCCCACTCCTCGGCGACCGTGTAGGCGTCCGGGTTGACGCGGGCGACGAGTGCGGTCCAGTCGCGCCAGAAGGCATCCGGGACCTCGCCCGAGACGTCGAGGCGCCAGCCGTCGATGCCGTCCGAGGGGTCGCCGTCGCCGTTCGGGTCCATCCAGCGGCGCGTGGCGTCGGCGATGTAGGCTGCGGGGCCGGGCGCGAGCGTCGTGCCGGTGGAGTCGTTGGCGAGCACGGCGAGCGGCTTGAAGCCCCACCAGCCGGTCCAGTCGAACTCGCTGTCCGGCGTGGCCGGGTCGTCCCAGCGCGTGACCTCGTACCAGCCCGCGTAGCGGCTCGCCTGCTGGTTGGCGCGGACGTCCTCGAACGCAAAAAACCGGGTGCCGGTGTGGTTGAAGACGCCGTCGAGGATCACGCGGATGCCGCGGGCGTGGAGCGCGTCCAGCGTCTCGAAGAAGAGGCGGTCGGCGGACGTCATGTGCCACGACGCCGGGTCTGCGGTCTCGGTCGCGATGAGCGCGATGTCGCCCGCGGGGTCGGGCCCGAAGAACGGGTCGATGTGGTGGTAGCTCGTCGCGTCGTACTTGTGGAGCGAGGCGGCGTAGAAGACCGGGTTGAAGTAGACGAGCGAGACGCCGAGCGAGTCGAGGTAGTCCGCGCGGTCGAGGACGCCCTGGAGGTCGCCGCCCAAGCGGCGCTGGAAGACGCCGTCCTCGTAGAAGCTCGGCCCGACGGTACGCTCCCAGTCGGCGCGGGCGTACCAGTCGGCGGTCCACGGCGTCGTGCGCCACGCGGCCTGCGGGACGCGGTCGTTGAAGTCGAGCGACTCCCAGGTCGGGTCGTTGCTGGAGTCGCCGTTGGCGAAGCGCTCGGGGAAGATCTCGTAGGCGACGGCGTCCGCGACCCATGCCGGCGGGGCGGGCTGGGCCAGCGGGGAGCGGCCAGCGGGGAGCAGGGAAAGGCAGACCAGGGCGAAGAGAACGCGCATCAGCGGAGGACGGTGAGGCGGGCCGTGCGCGTCTCGGCACCGGCGCTCAGGCGGAGCACGTAGACGCCGGCCGGCAGCGCGTGCGTGTCGAGCGTGACGTCGTGCGTGCCCGCGGCCTGCGGGCCCTCGGCGAGAATGGCGACGCGGCGGCCGAGCACGTCGAAGGCCTCGACGCGGACGTCACCCGCCGCGGCGAGCGTGTACCGGGCCGTCGCCTGCGCCGAGGCCGGGTTCGGAAACGCGGCGAAGGAGACGGCCGCGGCGTCCGGCGCGCCCGCCTCGTCCGCGACGACGATGCCGGGCTCGGGCGACGGGACGTCGGTGTCGGTCCAGACGTGGAACTCGCCGGGGGCGAGCGTCATCGTCGTCGGGCCCGTAGGCAGCGTGGCCGCGGTGTCGCCGAAGAAGTCGTACCACGTCGCCGGGCCCTGGAGCGTGATCGTGGCCGGGACGACGCCGAAGTTGCCAAAGATGACGGCCCGCGTGGGGTCGCCGGCGGGCGCGCCGGGCAGGGCGAGCGTGATCAGGCGGACCGTCCGCGCGTCGAGGACGGGCTGGACCTGCGTCTCGGGGCTCCGGAAGAGGGCGTAGCGGGCGCGGAGGCCGATGAGCGCCCGGTACGTCTTGAACAGGCGCAGGCGCTGCGCGCGCTCGGCGTCGGTCGCGGCCGGGATCGCGCCGCCGGTGTACGACCCGCGCGCGGGCGCGACGCCGGCGCGGTAGTAGTCCCAGCGGATCGGCTTGGCGTTGATGCGCCCCGGCGTGCCCGGCGGGCACGTCACGCCGGTGTTGACGAGGCACTCGCCCGGCCCGCCGCCGTAGCCGAGCTCCTCGAACTGCCACATCAGCCGCGGCCCCGGGACGGTAAAGAAGAAGGCCGCGGCGAGCTTCTGGCGGTCCAGCGCCGTCGCGACGTCGCGGACGGAGTAGCCGGCGGCGCTGTTGCCAGCCGTCCGGTTCTGGTACATCATCCACTGCTCGTCGTGGCTCACCATGTACGCGATGCCCTGGCGGACGGGCAGGCCGCCGCCGGGGATCGCGGGCGTGTACGTGCTCTGGAACGAGGCGTTCTGGGCCGTCGGGAAGCCGGCCGTGGCCGTGCGGTAGCCCTCGACCTGGCCCGTGACCCACGAGAGCGACGCCGGCCAGCCGCGGTCCGTACCGAACTGCGTCACAGCCCGCACCTCGTCGATCGGCGTGAGGTGCTCCATCGTGATGAGCGTCGTCGGATGGGCCTCGCGGAGCGCGCCGATCATGCGCGTCACGAGGGCGATGCGGCTCGGGTTGGTCTGGTAGAACGGGCCGGTCTGCATGAAGCCGCTCGTGAAGTCGAAGCGGTAGCCGTCGACGTGGTACTCCTCGATCCAGAAGCGGTTGGCGGCGTCGAGCCAGAGCTGCGTCAGGGGGGACTCGTGGTTGAGGTCGTTGAAGGGGCTGAAGTCGTGGGTCGGGGCGGGGTTGGCCCACGGGTTGGTCGGGTTGGGCGGGCCCGTCTCGCCGACGTTGTCGAGGCGCACGAGCGGGCTCTGGCTCGTGGCCTGGTTGTAGACCACGTCCAGCAGGACGGCGAGGCCGGCGGCGTGGGCGGCGTCGACGAACCGCTTGAGGTCCTCGGGCCGGCCGTAGCGCGTGTCGACGGCGAAGTGGAAGCCGGGGTCGTAGCCCCACGAGTCGGCGGCGTCGCGCTGCGAGACGGGCATGAGCTCGACCGCGTTGACGCCGAGGCGCGTGAGGTAGCCGAGGGTGTCGGCGAGCGTCGTGAGGCGGCTGTCGGCGAGGAAGTCGCGCAGGTCGAGCTCGTAGATGACGAGGTCCTCGGGCGCGGGCGGCTGGAAGGCGGCGTCGGTCCACGGGTAGGCGGGCGCGCCGGGGTGCAACACGCTCACCGGGAAGGTGCTCCGGCCCGTCGGGAAGCCGGGTGCGCCGGGGTAGAGCACGCGCGCCGAGTACGGGTCCGCGACCTCGGTCTGGCCGTCGACGAGGTACTGGAACGGCGTGTCC
>JAYWIE010000205.1:0-3666 GCA_043789155.1 Rubricoccaceae bacterium
CTCGCGCCCGCGCTGAGCGCCATCGGCCTGTTCTTCGTGCTGCCGGTCCTCGCCGCGGCCGGCCTCAGCCTGACGGACTTCGACATCTACGGCATCGGCGGCCCGGCGACGGCGCGGTTCGTCGGCGCGGGCAACTACGCGCGCCTGCTCGCGATGCCGCGCTTCTGGACGGCCCTCGGCAACACGCTCTACTTCGTCGGCGTGGGCGGGCCGCTCTCGGTCGGCGTCTCGCTCGGGGCCGCGCTGCTCGTCGACGCCCGGGCGGTCCGCCTGCGAGGCCTGTTCCGGACGGCGTTCTTCGCGCCCGTCGTGACGACGCTCGTGGCCGTGTCCGTCGTCTGGCGCTACCTCTACCACCCGCAGAGCGGGCTGCTCAACGCCGCGCTCGGCGCGCTCGGCGTCGCGCCCGTGGACTGGCTCGGCGACCCGCACTGGGCCATGCCGGCGATCATCCTGCTGGCGGTCTGGAAAAACTTCGGCTACAACATGATCATCTTCGTCGCCGGGCTGCAGAGCATCCCGCGCGAGCTCTACGAGGCCGCCGACGTCGACGGCGCGGGCCGCTGGGCGGCCTTCCGCCACGTCACGCTGCCGTCGCTCGCGCCGACGACCGTCTTCGTCGCCGTGCTGACGATGATCGGCTACTTCCAGCTCTTCGCCGAGCCCTACGTGATGACGCAGGGCGGGCCGCTGGACGCGACGCTGAGCGTGGTCCTGCTGATGTACGAGGAGGGCTTCCGCTTCTGGAACATGGGCTTCGCCGCGGCCCTCGCCTTCGTGCTGTTCGTGTTCATCCTGGCCGGGACGGCCGTCCAGCTCCGCCTCCAGCGCACCGACCCATGACGCCGCCACGCCCCGCGACGCCGCGCTGGACGCCCGGCGCGGTCGCGCTCCACGCCGCGCTCGCCCTTCTCGCGCTGCTCACGCTCGCGCCGCTGGCGTGGATGGTCTCGGCGTCGCTGATGCCGACCGGCGAGGCCGCGGCCTTCCCGCCGCGCCTGCTCCCGTCGGCCCCGACGCTCGAGCACTACCGCCTGCTCGTCACGCGCCTCAACGTAGGCCGCTACGCGCTCAACTCGGCGCTGCTCGCGACGGTCGTCACCGTCCTCTCGACGGCCGTCAATGCGGCCGCGGGCTACGCCTTCGCCAAGTTCCGCTTCCGCGGCCGCGACCCGCTCTTCCGGGCGCTCCTCGCCGCGCTCGTCGTGCCGGCGCAGGTGGCGATGCTGCCGCTGTTCCTGCTCCTGAAGCAGATGGGCCTCATCAATACCTACGCCGGGATCGTCGTGCCGGGCCTGGCGAGCGTCTTTGGCATCTTCCTCGTCCGCCAGTTCGCGGTCTCGCTGCCGGACGACCTCCTGGACGCCGCGCGCGTCGACGGCGCGAGCGAGGCGTGGCTCTTCTTCCGCGTCGTGGTCCCGCTGCTGAAGCCGGTCCTGGTGACGCTCGCGCTGTTCACGTTCATGGGCGTCTGGAACGACTTCATGTGGCCGCTGATCGTCCTCACCGACGACCGCCTCTACACGCTGCCGGTGGCGCTCGCGAACCTGCTCGGCGAGCACGCGCAGGACCCCGAGCTGATGATGGCCGGGGCCGTGCTGACCGTCGCGCCGGTCCTCGTGCTGTTCCTCGCGCTCCAGAAGGTCTACGTGGACGGGATCATGCTCGGCGGGGTGAAGGGATGAAGGAACTAGCGAATAGGCGTTGGGGATTGGGGGCGCTTCTGGCGTGCCTCCTGCTCGCGGTGCCCGCACGCGCGCAGGTCACGGTCGTGGACGACTTCGAGGACGTCTCGGCGTGGGCACCCGTCGCCGCCGATGGCGTCTCGGTCGATCTCGCCCGCGACGCGGGCGTCGCGGGGCACGCGCTGCGGATCGACTTCGACTTCCACGGCGAGGCCGGCTACGCCATCGCGCGGCGGCCGGTCGCGCTGAGGCTCCCGGCGGGCTACCGCCTGCGGCTGTGGCTGCGCGCCGAGGCCGCCGGCGGCGGACCGGCACCGGTCAACGACCTCGAGTTGAAGCTCGTCGGGGCCTCGGGCGAGGACGTGTGGTGGCACAACCGCCGCCGCTTCGCCTACCCCGAGGCGTGGACGCCGCTCACGACGAAGCCGCGCCACGTCTCGTTCGCCTGGGGCCCCGCCGGCGGCGGCGTCCCGACCGACCTCTCGGCCATCGAGATCGCCGTGACGGCGCAGGAGGGCGGGAGGGGCAGCGTCTGGATCGACAGCCTCACGGTCGAGGCCGTGCCCGACGCCGGGCCGTACACCGGTACGCCGAGCGCCTCGGCGACGGCCGGCCGTGGCGCAGACCTCGCGACGGACGGCGACCCGCAGACGGCCTGGACCGCCCCCGGACCCGCGGCGCTCACACTCGACTTCGGCCGCGAGCGCGACCTCGGCGGCCTCACGCTGGACTGGGGCGACGCCCATGCACCGGACTACGACGTCGAGACGTCCGACGACGGCGCGCGCTGGGCCGTCCGCTACCGCGCGCGCGGCTCGGACGGCGGGCGCGACGTCGTGCCGATACCCGACACCGACGCCCGGTACGTCCGCATCTCTGCCTTCCAGGCCCCGGACGGCGTCGTGCTGCGCGAGGTCCGCGTCGAGCCGCTGGACTTCGCAGCGACCCCGAACGACCTCTACCGCCGCATCGCGGCCGACGCGCCGCGCGGCCACTACCCGCGCTACCTCGTCGGCGAGGCGTCCTACTGGACCGTCGTCGGGGCGGACAGCGACGAGGCCGAGGCGCTCGTCTCCGAGGACGGCGCGGTCGAGGTCGGCGCGTTCTCCGTCGAGCCGTTCCTGGTCCACGGCGGACGCCTGCTCTCGTGGGCCGGGGCGACGACGGCCCACACGCTCGCCGACGGGTCGCTGCCCGTCCCGACCGTCCGCAGCACGTGGCCCGGCAGGCTGACGCTCGAAACGACGGCCTGGGTAACGGGCGCGGACTCGGCCGCCACGCTCTCCGTCCGATACCGCGTTCGCCTCGACGCACCCGCCGACACGGTCCGCCTCGCGCTCGCGCTCCGGCCATTCCTCGTCAATCCGGCGCACCAGTTTCTGAGCGCCCCGAGCGGCGTGAGCGAGGTCCGGTCGGTCCGTCGCACCGCCCGCGGCCTCGTCGCCGACGGCCGCGCCGTCGTCGCGGACCGCGCGCCCGACGCCGTCGCGATGGCGACGTTCGACGGCGGGGGCGTCGTTCGCCGCCTCGCCGACGCGCGTCTCGACGAGGCCGAGCGCGTGGACGACCCGGCGGGCCGTGCCGAGGCTGTGATGCGGTTCGATCTGCCGCTCTCGCCCGAACACCCCGTTCAGGACGTCGTCGTCTCGGTCCCGATGACGCGGGACGGCACGGCGCAGCCCGGTCCGGTCGAGGCGGCCGTCGAGGCGTGGCGCGCGCGCGTCGGGCGCTTCGAGGTCCGCGGCAGCGCCGAGGCCGAGGCGCTCGGGCAGGCGGCCCGCGCCCAGATCGGCTACGTGCTCGTCAACCGCGACGGGCCGGCCGTGCAGCCGGGCAGCCGCGCCTACGACCGCTCGTGGATCCGCGACGGCGCGCTGACCTCGGACGCGATGCTGCGCGTCGGCCTGCCGGACGTCGCCGCGCGCTTCGCGCGCTGGTACGCCCCGTTCCAGTACGCCAACGGCAAGGTGCCGTGCTGCGT
>JAYWIE010000206.1:0-3664 GCA_043789155.1 Rubricoccaceae bacterium
CAAGGACCGCATCGACTCGCAGATCCTGACGCACTACCCCAAGGACCTCGGCATCGGCGTCGCGATCACGCAGCAGGAGGCGTGGGCGGACCGCGCCTCGGCGGGCGGCGGCGTGACGGTGCATGTGCCGCACGTCTACCGCGAGATCGTCGAGCAGGTGGCCTTCGAGGCGCGGCAGTCCGAGTACGTGGACCAGAAGTCCGGCGTCTCGGCGCGCCTCACGCGGGCCGCGCTGGAAGACTTGGTCTCGGCCGCCGAGCGCCGCGCGCTCGTCAACGGCGAGACCGAGACGACCGTGCGGGCCAGCGACTTGCAGGCCATCGAGCCGGCGGTGACGGGCAAGGTCGAGCTCGTCTACGAGGGCGAGCAGGAGGGCGCGGCGTCCGTCGCGCGCGCGCTCATCGGCAAGGCGACGGCGACGATCACCAAGACGGTCCTGCCGGACCCCGCCGACAAGGAGTCCGGCCGGGCCGCCTACGGGCCCGTCCTGCGGTGGTTCTCGGCCGGCAACCGCCTCGTGCTCGACGCCGAGATGCCGCAGGCCGCCTACGCCGCAGCACTCGAGACCGTCGACGGCCTGCGCGGGCTCGTCACCGACGCCACGCGGCCGGCCACGGACGCGCCCGGCCAGGCCGCGACGCTCTCGATGATGGAGCTCGCGCTCGAGGCGCTGCACCAGCACTCGCTGCTCGGCAAGGACGCCCTGCCGGACGGCGCGACGTACTCGGACCTCGTCGGGTCCGTGCTGTCCAACCTCGGCTCGTTCCGCCCGAGCGACGACGACGAGGACGACCTGGACGACGAGTACCCGCGCCGCCGCCGGCGGTAGCGCGGCCCCACCTTACTTTGGCACGACCTACCCAGTCTGCACCATGAACCCCGCCCAGTCTAACGTTCAGGCCGCAAGTGACTTCCTCAAAGAGGTCGTTGAGAACCAGGGCGGCATCCGAGTCGAGGAGTTGGAGCCATACGCGGCGGGGTGGCATATCACGCTGAGCTATCTCGCCCCTGCTGATGGGCCTCTGGCCGAGATGCAAAAGCTGTCGCCCCGGCGGCTGTACAAGCGATTCTACGTCGTGGACGGTGACGTTCGGTCTATGAAAATCCGCGAGACCGAGGATGCATGACGTTCTGGAAGCGCGCCTCGGCCCGTACCGCCGCCGGGGCCTGCTTCTGGATTCGAACCTGCTGCTGCTCTACGTCGTCGGCCAGACGGATCGCAACCTCGTCGCCTCGTTCAAGCGAACCCGATCGCTGTTCACGGACGCGGACTTCAGGCTGCTCGTCCTGCTAACAACCCTGTTCGACTCTCTCGTCACCACGCCGCATGTGCTGACGGAGGTGAACGGGCTGACCAATGCTCTCACGGGGAGCTACCGAGTCGATGTCCGGGCCCGGCTCGCGTCTGACATCGCGGTGCTCGACGAGCGGCACACGCCCGCCGTCGGCCTCGCGGTCACGACAGCGTTCAACGGGCTCGGCTTGACGGATGCGGCTCTCGCCTTCCTCGCGCAGTCGCCGAACGGACCGCTCGTGCTGAGCACGGACGGTGCCCTCGTCCAGTTCATCCTGAGCACAAAGGGTGCGGCCGACGATTTCAGCACCTACCAGTACGCATACGCTCAGCGCTGACTGGCCCCGGCGCGGCCCTCAATGTCGGCGAGGACGCGGTGGCGGACGGCCTCGCCGAAGAGGCACAGCCCGGCGTTGAACACGACGAGCGCGGCCGTGCCGTAGAGCGCATAGGCGTCGCCGCGGCCCTTGCGCAGCGTCGCCTCGCCGATGAGGCTCGCCCCGAACCCGACGGCCACGAGGCCCGCCGGCGCGAGCCGCGCCCAGGCGCGGACGTGTGGGTCGGCAGACGCCATGGACGTGAGGGCAGCGGGCAGCTTCATGGCGAACCGGGGTGGTGGTGGTGCGTCTAGACGGGCCCGCACGCGCCCCGTTCCGATGCCCGACCTCCCCGACCTCCGCCAGAGCTACGAGCGCGGCGCGCTCGACCGCGCGGACCTCCCCGCGGATCCGCTCGACCTCTTCCAGACGTGGTTCGCGGACGCGCAGGCCTCGGGCACGCCCGAGCCCAACGCGATGACGCTCGCGACCGTCGCGCCGGACGGCCGGCCCTCGGCGCGCATCGTGCTCCTCAAGGGCGCAGACGCGCGCGGGTTCGCGTTCTACTCCAACCACGACAGCCGCAAGGGCCGCGAGCTCGACGCCTGCCCCGTCGCCGCGCTCGTGTTCTGGTGGCCGCCGCTCGAGCGGCAGGTCCGCGTCGAGGGCCGCGTCGAGCGCGTGGACGCGGCCGAGGCCGACGCCTACTACGCCTCGCGCCCACGCGGCAGCCGCCTCGGCGCGTGGGCGAGCCCGCAGAGCACGCCGATCCCGGACCGCGACGTCCTCGACGCCCGCCTCGCCGAGGCGACGGCGCGGTTCGACGGCGGCGAGCCCGCGCGGCCGCCGTTCTGGGGCGGCTACCGCGTCGTGCCCGACGCCGTCGAGTTCTGGCAGGGCCGCCCGAGCCGCCTCCACGACCGCTTCGCGTACCGCCGCGCGGCCGACGGCGCGTGGCAGCCCGAGCGCCTCGCGCCCTGACGCGCGGGGCCGCGCCGCGCGCCGGCCTGTTCGCCGATTTCCCACCGGACCCGCGGCCCGCGCCCGCTACTTTGGCCGGCTCCCCGCCGCCGCTCTGATGTCCGACACGCCCATGCGCGCGCATACGCGCGCCCTCTCCCCCACCGACGCCCCGACGCACGGCACGCGCACGCATACGTGCGGCGCGCTCCGCGACGCGGCCGTCGGCGAGACCGTCACGCTGCAGGGGTGGGTGGACACGCGCCGCGAGGTCGGGGGCGGGCTCATCTTTACCGACCTCCGCGACCGCTACGGGATCACGCAGCTCGTCTTCAGCCCCGAGCTCGACGCAGCGGCGGCTGCGCTCGCGCTCCACATGCGCGCCGAGGACGTCGTGTCGGTGCGCGGCGAGGTGCGCCGCAAGGACACGCCCAACCCGCGCTTCGAGACGGGCGCGGTCGAGGTGTGGGTGAGCGGCGTCGAGGTGCTCGCCGTGTCCGAGACGCCGCCGTTCGTGGTGTCCGAGTCGGACCCGAAGAGCGGCAAGGCGGGCGAGGAGCTGCGCCTTCAGCACCGCACGCTGGACCTGCGCCGCCCGAGCCTCCAGAAGAACCTCGTGCTCCGGCACCGCCTCGCGCAGTCCACGCGCCGCTACTTCGACGCCCACGACTTCGTCGAGGTCGAGACGCCCGTCCTGATGAAGTCCACGCCTGAGGGCGCGCGCGACTACCTCGTGCCGTCCCGCGTCCACCCGGGCCGCTTCTACGCGCTCCCGCAGTCGCCGCAGACGTACAAGCAGCTCCTGATGGTGGCCGGGATGGACCGCTACGTCCAGATCACGAAGTGCTTCCGCGACGAGGACCTCCGCGCGGACCGCCAGCCCGAGTTCACGCAGATCGACGTCGAGGTGACCTTCGCGACCGAGGAGATGATCTACGAACTGGTCGAGGGCCTGATCGTCCAGCAGTGGAAGGACACGCGCGGCATCGACATTCCCGCCCCGTTCCCGCGGATGGCCTACGCCGAGGCGATGCGCCGCTACGGCTCGGACAAGCCGGACACGCGCTTCGGCATGGAGATCGCGGACGTCACG
>JAYWIE010000207.1:0-13401 GCA_043789155.1 Rubricoccaceae bacterium
GCCGCGGTCGTCGTAGCGGCCGCGGTCGTCGTAGCGGCCGCGGTCGTCGTAGCGGCCGCGGTCGTCGTAGCGGCCGCGGTCGTCGTAGCGGCCGCCGTACTGGCCGCGGTCGTCGTAGCGGCTGTCGTAGCGGCCGCCGGCGCGGACGTAGCGGCGGTAGACGTCGGCGTCGCGGCGGCCGAGCAGGCGCTCGATGTCGCGGTCGGCGTCAGCCCAGAAGTCGCGCGCGGCGCGGCTGTCCCCCGAGAAGCGGCGCGGGAACGGGTAGACGGCGCGGTGGTCGCGCGGGTCGGTGCGCTGGAGCAGGCGCGCCGTCCGGTCCGTAAGGAGATCGCGGATGCGGCCCTCCTGGCCGGTGCGAAGGGTCGCGTCGACGCGGCGCGCGTAGTCGGCGGCGTCGGCCGTGATGCGGCGGTACTCGGGCGTGCGCGCGTAGTCGTCGGTGCGGCCGTAGCCGCCGTCGGACGTCCGGCCGGCGCGGCCGGGGAGGCGGTCGTAGACGCCGCGGGCCATGCCGTACTCGGCACAGCCGCCGAGGGCGACGAGCGCGCCCGCGAGAAGGATCAGACGGGACATCGGAGCGGGGGCGTGTGGTGACGTGGCCGGGTGCTGCGCCGGTGGAAGGGCCGCCGCTCGGGCGGCCCGCGTCACGTCCGCCGTTCAACCGCCGTGCCACCGCCCGTGCGGGGCCGTCAGGGCACGTCCCCGCCGCCGCCTGTCCGCCGCGCCGGACACCCTCGGCGTCCCGGCCCTCCACTCCGCCCGCCGCGCTACGCCTCGGCGTCCTCGGGCTCGTCCTCCTCGACCTCGTCCGGCTCGAGCTCGTCGCCCGCGACGCCGAGGAGCGCGTCGAGGTCGATCTGGCGCACCTTCAGGCCGATGTCGGTCGACGTCTTCGCGCGCTCGATCTCCTCGAGCAGGAACGGGGCCGTCGGCGAGTCCGCGATGCCCTCGGGCGGGCCGGCGTAGAGCAGCCGCCCGCCGCCGGCACCGCCGACCGGGCCCATGTCCAGGATCCAGTCGGCCTGCTTGGCGACGTCCATGTTGTGCTCGATCACGAGGACCGTGTTGCCGCGGTCCACGAGCGCCTGCAGCACCACGAGCAGGTGGCGGACGTCCTCGAAGTGGAGCCCGGTCGTGGGTTCGTCGAGGATGTAGAGCGTCTGGCCCGTGCCGGGCCGCGAGAGCTCGCGGGCGAGCTTGACGCGCTGCGCCTCGCCGCCCGAGAGCGTCGTCGCCTGCTGCCCGAGGCGCAGGTAGCCCAGCCCGACCGCGTCGAGCGTGCGCAGGATGCGCGCCATGCGCGGGACGGCCTCGAAGAAGGCGACGGCCTCGGCGATGGGCATGTCCAGCACCTCGGCGATGGACTTGCCCTTGTAGCGCACGCCCAGCGTCTCGGCGTTGTAGCGCCGGCCCTTGCACGTCTCGCAGGCGACGTAGACGTCCGGCAGGAACGCCATCTCGAGCTTCATGATGCCCGCGCCCTTGCACGTCTCGCAGCGCCCGCCCTTGACGTTGAACGAGAAGCGGCCCGGCTTGTAGCCGCGGATGACAGACTCCGGCAGGCGGGCGAAGAGATCGCGGACGAGCCCGAAGAGGCCCGTGTACGTCGCGGCGTTGCTTCTAGGCGTGCGCCCGATGGGCGACTGGTCGATGGTGATGACCTTGTCGACGTGGTCCAGCCCGTGGACGTCGCGGTAGGGCAGCGGCACGGCCGTCGCGTTGTGGTGGTGCGCGGCGAGGACCGGCGCGAGCGTCTGGTTGATGAGGCTGGACTTGCCCGAGCCCGAGACGCCGGTCACGACCGTGAGCGTGCCGAGCGGGACCTCGGCCGTGACGTCCTGGAGGTTGTGGCCGCGCGCGCCCTCGATGCGGATCGCGAGGCCGTTGCCGGGCCGGCGCTCGGCCGGCGTCGGCGTCGGGACGCTGCGCGCGCCCGTCAGGTAGGCCGTCGTGAGGCTCATGCTCGCGCCGTCCCCCTGCCCGACGAGGAGCGCCTCGGGCGGGCCGGCCGCGAGCACCTCGCCGCCGTACTCGCCCGCGCCGGGCCCGATGTCGACCACGAAGTCCGCGGCTTCGATCATCTCGCGGTCGTGCTCGACGACGAGGACCGAGTTGCCGAGATCGCGGAGGGCCGTGAGCGAGCCGATGAGCTTGGCGTTGTCGCGCGGGTGCAGCCCGATCGAGGGCTCGTCGAGGACGTAGAGGACGCCCGTGAGCTGCGTCCCGATCTGCGTCGCGAGGCGGATGCGCTGGCTCTCGCCGCCCGAGAGCGTCCGCGCCTGGCGGTCCAGCGTGAGGTACTCGAGCCCGACGCCGACGAGGAAGCCCAGCCGCTCGCGGATCTCCTTCACGATGGGCTCGCCGATGACGGCCTGCCGGCCCGTGAGCGCGAGCGCGTCGAACCACGCGACGAGGCTCTGCAGGTCCATCTGGACGAGGTCCGCGATGGACCGGTCGCCCGCGAACGTCTGCGTGTTGCCGACGCGGAAGCTCAGCGACTCGGGGCGCAGCCGGCCGCCGCCGCAGACCGTGCACGGCCGCATCCGCGTGAAGGCGTCGGCCCACGCGCGCTGCGTCGCGCTCGTGGTCGTGCTGGCCGTGTGCTCGATGTGGCCCACGACGCCGCCGAAGCGGTGCTGGTACGCCACCGTCCGGCCCTTGTACGTGTACGAGACGTCGAAGAGCTCCTCGCCCGCGCCGCCGAGGATCACGCCCCTCTGCTCTGCGGTGAGGCTGTCGAACGAGACGTCGAACGGGATCTCGTAGCGGGCGGCGACGGCGCGGAGCTGGGCGAAGACCCACACGTCGCGCGGCGCGCCGACGGGCGCGAGCGCGCCTTCGGCGATGGACTTCGCGCCGTTGGGCACGATCAGCTCGGGGTCGATCTCCTTGCGCACGCCGAGCCCGGTGCAGGCCGGGCACGCGCCGTACGGGCTGTTGAAGCTGAACGTGTTCGGGCTCGGGTCGTCGTAGCTCACGCCGTCCTCGGGGGCCGTGAGGTGGCGCGAGAAGAGGCGGTCGCCCATCTCGACGTCGGGCCCCGACGCCGCGCCCGAGCCGACCGCCGCGACGTGCGCGATGAGCGTCCCGCCGCCCATGCCGAGCGCGATCTCGACCGCGTCGGCGATGCGCGAGCGGATGCCCTCGCGGACGACGAGCCGGTCCACGACGACCTCGACGTCGTGCGTCTTGTAGCGGTCGAGCTGCATGCCCGGCGCGATCTCGCGCATCTCGCCGTCCGTCCGGACGCGCTCGAAGCCCTGGCGGGCGATCTGCTCGAAGAGATCGCGGTAGTGGCCCTTGCGCCCGCGCACGACCGGCGCGAGCACCACGACGCGCGTGCCCTCGGGGAAGGCGGCGATCGCGTCGATGATCTCGTCGTCGGACTGGCGGCGCATCGGGGTGCCGCTCTTGTACGAGTACGCGTCCGAGGCGCGCGCGTAGAGCAGGCGCAGGAAGTCGTAGATCTCGGTGACGGTCCCGACGGTGCTCCGCGGGTTGCGGCCGACGGTCTTCTGCTCGATCGCGATGACGGGCGAGAGGCCGTCGATGAGGTCCACGTCGGGCCGCTCCATCACGCCGAGAAACTGGCGCGCGTAGGCGCTCAGGCTCTCCATGTAGCGGCGCTGGCCCTCGGCGTAGATCGTGTCGAAGGCGAGGCTGGACTTGCCCGAGCCCGAGAGGCCGGTGATGACGACGAGCTGGCCGCGCGGAATGTCGAGGTCGACGCTTTTGAGGTTGTGCTCGCGCGCGCCGCGGATGATGATCCGGTCGTCCATGCAGAGGCCTGAGTCTGTTCGGGTGAGTACCGGCGGCGGGGAGCGCCGTTCCGGGCGAAGAACGCCGCCGGCGGTGCGTCACCGGCGGGGCTGAGGCGGGCTCCGGTGCCGCAGGTGCCGAGCGGCAGAGCCGCTCTAGATTCGGGCAGCCTGCCCTCCCCCGACCCGTTCCGCGACGGCCTTCCCGTGCTCGACGGCGTCGCCCGCGACGGCAGCGCGCCGCGGGTCCGCCTCCGCCCGACTCGCCCCGCCGACGCCGGCGACCTGTTCGCCGTCTACTCCGACGCGGAGACGATGCGCTACTGGAGCCACGAGCCCTTCACGGCAGCCGACGAGGCCGCGGCCGCCCTCGCCGGCATCGCCCGCAGCTTCGCCGCGCGGACGTCCCTAGAGTGGGCCATCGCCGACGCGGCGACCGACGCGCTCGTCGGCACGGTCACGCTCTACGGCTGGGACCGGGCGCACCGCCGCGCCGAGATCGGGTTCCTGCTCGGCCGCGCCCACTGGGGCCGCGGGCTCGCGTCGGAGGCGGTGCGCGCGGCACTCGCGTTCGGCTTCTCGGAGATGGACCTTCACCGCGTCGAGGCCGACGTCGACCCCGAGAACGCCGCGTCGCTGGCCCTGCTTGCGCGGCTGGGCTTCCGCGAGGAGGGCCGCCTCGCCGAGCGCTGGTTCACGTATGGCGCGTGGCGCGACTCGGTCGTGCTCGGCCTGCTCGCGCCCGGCGCGGCTCAGCCCGGAGCGGCTCAGCCTGGAGCGGCTCAGCGCACGACGACCGGGACCGAGAACGTCTCGGCCGGCGCAGTGCCGGGCTCAAACGAGCGGCCGTAGTCGAGGCGCAGCGTGCCCGAGCCGGCGCGGGCGGCACGGAACGTCCACGTGGCCATGCCGCCGCGCCCGGCCATCGGTGGGCCGCCGGCCGGCGACGGGTCCTGCACGTACGCCGGCGCGCCGTCGCGCGCGAGCGCGCCGCCCGCCGAGTCGGCGAGGGCCCAGCCGTAGCCCGTCGTCGGGTTGGACGCCAGCGTCAGCGTCAGGCGCTGCCCGACGGCGAGCGTCTGCGGCCGGCCGGCGTCGGCGGCAGTGAGCGACACGCGCGACGCCCCGTCCGGGGAGGACGAGGCGTCGGGGGCCGGCGAGCAGCCGGCGAAGAGGGCAGCCAGGACGAGCAGGCGAGCAGGCATGAGGCGGGCGGTGTGTGGCCTCGCAAGATCGCACGGCCACCGCCGGCTCACACCTGCTGGCTCAGGCACGCGGCCGGGGAGCGGCTGCGGCGAGGTGCTCGTCCGAGCAGAACATGCCGCTGAACGGGAGGCCGCGGCGGGCGTCGGCCGTGGCCACCTCAGCGCGGGCGAGGGCGTAGACGCGGGCGAGCAGGCCGCGCGGGGCGGACGTTGGGAGGGCGGTCGAGGACGGAGGCGAGAAGGAGCGCATGGCGGTGTCTGGTTGGTAACGTTCCCGTAACATACGGCTGATGATCGCCGTTTCGCACCCGCGGCTTAAATTTTGACTCGCCGCGCCTTCGATTTGGTCGGATCCGGGCCGATCTGCCTCAACGAGTAAAGGGCCCATCCGGCGCGACGTGCGCCGGACGAGCCCCTGGTCAGGGTCGACGTCCCGGACGTCAGCCGGCGGTCTCGATGCGGACCGGGACGCGGACGCGGTCCCAGCCGAACGTCAGCGTCGCGCCGGCGGCGTCGATGCGCTCGAAGCCGATCTCGAACATCTCCTGCGTGTGCGGGAACGCCTCGGGCGCGGCCGTCACGCGGAGCGCGTCCTGCGCCGGGTCGTAGCGGAACGCGCCCCACTGCGCCGCGGTGCGGTTGAAGATGAGCGTCCACTCGGCCGCGCCGGGGATGGCGAAGACGGCGTAGGTGCCGGCGGCGAGCGGCTGCCCGGCCACGCGGACCGGCGCGGAGACGGTGATCGTCGTGGCCTCGTTGGCCCCGAGCCGCCAGACCTCGCCGTAGGGCACGAGCGCGGTCGAGTCGGCCCCGAAGATGACGCGCTCGCGGACGGACGGGCGGCCGTAGGTCACGAGGACGTCCGTGGTGCCGATGGTCTGGCCGACGAGCGCGTTCGGGCTCGGGCGGGCCTCGGCGTGGGCGCGCGTCTGCGCCGAGGCCGGTGCGGCTGCGGCGGTGGCGAGGAGGAGGGAGAAGAGCGTGAGGCGGAGCATAGGGAAGAGGAAATGCGGTTTGATGTTTAAGGTTTAACGTCTAGATTTTAGCGATCTAACCTTAGACGTTAAACCTCAAACCGGATCGTCACCAGAGCCGGATGCGGTTCTCGGGGGCGACGTACATCGGGTCGCCGGGCTGGACGTCGAAGGCCGCGTAGAACGCGTCGAGGTGGCCGAGCGGGCCGTTGGCGCGGTACTCGCCCGGCGAGTGCGGGTCCGTCTGGAGCTGCTGCCGCAGGGCGGCCTCGCGGGCCATCGAGCGCCACGCGCCGGCCCAGCCCATGAAGAAGCGCTGGTCGCCGGTGAAGCCGTCGAGGACCGGGGCCTGCTCGCCCGGCGAGACCGTGCCGTCGCCGTCGCGGTCGAGCGAGCGCTGGTAGGCGCGGTAGGCCATCGTGAGGCCCGAGAGGTCGGCGATGTTCTCGCCGAGCGTCAGGCGGCCGTTGACGGTGGCGTCCGGGAAGGGCGCGTAGGCGTCGTACTGCGCCGCGAGGCGGTCCGTCTTCTCGGTGAAGGCCGCGCGGTCGGCGTCGGTCCACCAGTTGGCGAGGTTGCCCTGCGCGTCGTACTGGGAGCCCTGGTCGTCGAAGCCGTGCGAGAACTCGTGGCCGATGACGGCCCCGATGCCGCCGTAGTTGACGGCGTCGTCGGCCGTGACGTCGAAGAACGGCGGCTGGAGGATGGCGGCCGGGAAGACGATCTCGTTGAAGGCCGGGTTGTAGTACGCGTTGACCGTCTGCGGCGTCATGCCCCACTCGGTCCGGTCGGGGTCCGTCCCGAGCTTGGCCATCATGTCGCGGTAGCCCCAGTCCGACGCGTTGCGGATGTTGCCGACAAGGTCGTCGGGCGAGGCCGCGAGGCCCTCGTAGGCCTCCCACTCGGCCGGCGCGCCGATCTTGTACGTGTACGTGTCGAGCTTGCCGAGCGCGCGCTCGCGCGTCTCGGGGCCCATCCACGCCAGGTTTGTGATGGACGCGCGGAAGGCCTCGCGGAGGTTGCCGATGAGCGCCTGCATGCGGTCCGCCGCGGCCTGCGGGTAGTGCCGGGCGACGTAGACGCGGCCGACGGACTCGCCGAAGGTGCCGGCCGTCGCGCCGACGGCCTTCTTCCAGCGCGGGCGGTCCTGCGTCTGCCCGCGGAGCTGGCGGCCGTAGAAGGCGAAGCTCGCCGCGGCGTAGCGCGCCGGGAGCACGCCCGCCGCCGAGGCGATCGTGCGGACGCGCGCGTAGTCGGTCCACGTCGCGAGCGGCACCGTAGCCATGAGGCTGTCGAGGCCGGCGAGGAACGGCGGCTGCGCGACGACGACCGAGTCGATGCGGCCCATCACGCCCATCTCGCCGAGGACGGTGCCGAAGTGGACGTTCGGGTACGTCGCCTCGAGGTCCGCGACGGACGTCGGGTTGTAGGTCGCCGCGGGGTTGCGGTTCTGGACGCGCGTCCACTGGGCCGTGGCGAGGCTCGTCTCGAGCGCGATGACGCGCGCGGCGCGCGTAGCCCCGTCGTCCGTGCCGGCCACGCCGTCGGCGTGGGCGAGGTCGAAGAGCGTCGTGAGGAAGGTGAGGTAGCCGGCGCGGGCGTCGGCGAAGCGGTCTTCGAGGTAGTAGCTGCGGTCCGGAAGGCCCGTCCCGGACTGGCTGAGGTTGAAGATGTAGCGCGACGAGTTCTTGTCGTCGACGCCGACGTAGGCCGCGACGGGGCTCGGGCCGAACGAGCGGCTGTTCTGGGCGAAGTAGCGCGCGAGCGTCTCGCCGGACGTCACGGCGGCGAGGCGGTCGAAGTCCGGCTGGAGCGGCGAGATGCCGCGGGCCTCGATGCGCGTCGAGTCCATGTAGGCCGTGTAGTAGGCCCCGACGCGGGCCGCGTCGCGGTCCTGGACGCGCCCGGCCGCGGCGTCCTCGATGATCGCGCGGACGTCGCGCTCGGCGGCGTCGCCGAGGACGTCGAAGGAGCCGAAGCGGGACTTGTCGGCCGGGATCTGGGTCGTCGCGAGCCAGCCGCCGTTGGCGTAGCGGAAAAAGTCGTCCTGGGCACGGACGGCCGGGTTCATGTTGGCGCGGTCGATGCCGGAGCGCATCGGCTGCTGGGCCTGCGCCGCCGGAGCGGGCGCGGTGAGCACAAGTGCGGCCAGTGCCGCGGACGCGAGAGCGCGCATAAATCGGGGGAGGAGAGGAGTCCAGGAAGATCGGGCCGCGTGCTAAAAATGCAACACCCGGCGCGAGGGCGTGCAGGGCCAACGGCGCGCGCGCCCGCGGCAGTGCCCCGCGCGGAACCTCGGCGGCCATGCGAGCTTCCGGCTCTCCCCTTCCCGCACCCGCATGGACCCCGGCCTCCACGTCACGCAGGCGATCAACCACCTCGCCAAGGTCATCCGCTACGCCCCGTTCGTCGCCGAGGACGGCCCCGACGGGCCGACGGCCCACGTCGCGCTGACGCCCGAGGACTGGGGCGTCGTCGCGGACGCGCTCTTCCACATGGACACGCCGCGCGAGGTCTTCCCGGCCGAGATCGCGGACTTCGGCTTCGCGGACGGCGGCCGCGCCATCCGCCTCGTCCTCACGGACGGCACCGTCGTCACCGTCGACGCCGGCTGACGCGGGGGTCGTGCTCGGCCGGGGCGTCGTGCTCGGCCGGAGCGTCGTGCTCGGCAGAAGACGCCCCAGCGGGGCGTCTCTACGGGCTACGGGCACTGAATCGACGGGCACCGATGTGACGGGCACCGATGCGGTCCGGCAGTGCGGACGTCCGGTCCCGGCGCATGTCGCCCCACCGCCCCCGACGCATTCGCATTTGTAGAGACGCCCCGCTGGGGCGTCTTCACGCCAACGCCGGACCGTTCGTCGGACCGTCCGCCCACACGCCGGCCCGTCAGAACAGCACGCGCGCGCGGATCGTCGCCGGCACCCGCAGGACCGCCGCGAGCGCGTCGTCCGACGACGCCGTGTCGACGTCCGTCACGACGTAGCCGACCTCGCCGCGCGTCTGGAGCGACTGCGCGGCGACGTTGGCCCCGGTCTCCGAGAAGACGGCGTTGAGCGCCGCGAGCACGCCCGGCACGTTGCGGTGCACGTGCAGGATGCGGTGGTGGCCGACGTGCGCCGCGAGCGACACCTCGGGGAAGTTGACCGACGTGACCGTGCTCCCGTTGTCGGAGTAGCGGACGAGCTTCTCGGCGACCTCGGCCCCGATGTTCTCCTGCGCCTCGACGGTGCTTCCGCCGACGTGCGGCGTCAGGATGGCGCAGTCGAGGCCCTGGAGCGGCGACTCGAACGGGTCGCCGGCCGAGCGCGGCTCGACCGGGAAGACGTCGACGGCCGCGCCGGCGAGGTGGCCGCCGGCGAGCGCGTCCGCGAGCGCGTCGAGGTCCACGACCTGCCCGCGCGAGGCGTTGAGCAGGACCGAGCCCGGGCGCATGAGCGCGATCTCGCCGGCTCCGATGAGGCCCGTCGTCTCGGGCGTCTCGGGCACGTGCAGCGTGACGACGTCGGCCTGCGCGAGCAGGTCCTGGAGGCCCGCCGCCGGCTGCGCGTTGCCGATCGAGAGCTTGGCCGCCGTGTCGTGGAACACGACGCGCATGCCGAGGCCCTCGGCGAGGACCGAGAGCTGCGCGCCGATGCTGCCGTAGCCGACGATGCCGAGCGTCTTGCCGCGCACCTCGCGCGCGCGCCCGACGCTCTTGGCCCACTCGCCGCGGTGCGCGGCCGCGCTCTTGGCCGGGACGTCGCGCAGCAGCAGGATCGCCTCGGCGAGCACGAGCTCGGCGACGGAGCGCGTGTTCGAGAACGGCGCGTTGAACACGGGCACGCCGCGCCGCGCGGCCGCGTCGAGGTCGACCTGGTTGGTCCCGATGCAGAACGCGCCGACGGCGACGAGCCTGGGGGCCGCGGCGAAGACGGCCTCGCTGAGCTGCGTCCGCGAGCGGATGCCGAGAAAGTGGACGTCGGCGACGAGGGCGGCGAGCTCGGCCTCGGGGACGGTTCCGGCGCGCTGCTCGACGCGCGTATAGCCCGCCCGCCGGAAGGTCTCGACGGCCGTCGCGTGGACGCCCTCGAGCAGCAGAACCTTGAGCCGGGAGGTGTCGAACGAGGTCATGGAAAGGCGGGATGGGGCCAGTGGGCAGTGGCGGAGCGCCCGGGCCCGCCCACGAAGCTAGCCGAACACGTTCTGCTACCGGCCGCTGGCGCGCCGTGGCCTACCGCTCCCCGACCCAGCCCGGAATCGCCTCGATCATGCGCGCGTTCTCGGCGCGGTGCCCGTGCTGCGCCTCGACGTTGAGGTACGGGCGGCCGTTCTGCGCGGCCCACACCGAGAGCGAGCCGTCGTCGGTCGGCGTGGCATTGTTCTGCAGGACGGCGTTGACGCCGGCTGCCACGACGGCGTCGAAGAGCGGGCGCAGGGTGACGAACACGAAGTCGTCGGGGTCCGTGCCTGGCGCGAGGGTGACGGCTGCGGCCTCGTTCGCCTCAGACCCGCCCGCCTGGTAGCTCGCGGCCGAGTAGTTGGCCTCGGTGTTGTTGTGCAGCGCCACGACGACCGCGGGCGTCCCGTAGACCGCGAGCAGCGTGTCGGCGAAGGCGGCGACGGCGGCCCGGGCGGCGGGCGTGTCGCGCGACAGGCTCGCGAGCGTCCGCGCGCGACCGGCGGGCGTGAAGATGCGGTTCGGGTCCACCGTGAACGCCTCGCCGCCGACGCGGAACGTCAGGTTGCGCGTGCCGGCGTGGCGCAACTCGACGAGGCGTCCATCGCCGCGCACGATCACGGCCAGAGCCGCCTCGACGGCCGTGTTCTCGTCGTCGTGCATATTGATGGCATTCCACCGAGGGACCGCACACCCGGTCGTCACGACGATGGCGACGGGCGTCTCTCCGATCCGCACGTTGATGGTCTGCGAGACGAAGGTGGTGTCGCCGAGCGCCTCGGCTGGCGCGGCGTGAGTCACGACCGAGTCGGCGCGGCGTGCGCGCGGGTCGGGCGCGTCTGGCGGTTTGCCCGTCTGCGCGCAGGCGGGCGCGGCGAGCAGGACGGCGAGGGTCAGGGCGTGGTGCATGTCGGGGCGGGTGTGGGCGGTGTCGTCGGGGCCATGCGTCTCCGTCCCACAACGTAGGGGCACAGCTTGCTGTGCCCGCACCCCCGTCGTGCGACACGTCGGGCCGCAGGACCGGAATGCGGTGCCATCCGGAGATGCGGGCACAGCTCGCTGTGCCCCTACGGGCGACCGGGGCCGGGGACCACGCGGTCGGGGTCGGTCACCGGCAGCCCGCGCCGCCGGCGTCAATCATCCTCTTCGACAGGCGCAGCGTCGTCCGGGACGGCCGCGCCGGCGGCGGCGAGGACGTCGGCGAGGAAGGCGTCGGCGTCGGCCGCGGGCGTCCACCGGACCTGCCGCGTGCTGCCGGGGTGCAGGCGCATCCACGACGCGAGCGTCCGCATCTCGTCGACGTCCGGGCGGAGGTGGGACTCGGGCGGCGGGCGCTGCGGGTCGAACGTCTCGGCGAGCGCCTCGCGGAGCGCGGCGAGGCCTGACGGGCGGACGGTGTGGGTCGGCACGACGACGCCGAGGTCGGTCCGGTCCGGCGCGTCGGCGTCGAGGGACGTCATCTCCGGCACGGGCGCAGACGTCCCGACGGGCAGGTCCACGCGCGCGGCGAGGCGGCCGTGGCGGATGAGGAACAGCTGCGCGCCGCCGTTGGCCCCGGCGTACCCCGGCGCGAGCGGCTCCACGAGGACGGCGTCGTGCTCGTGGACGGCCGAGGCGATGGTCTGCTGCCGCCCGAGCGTCCGCTGGAGGCGGTGCAGTTGGTCGCGGTACCACCCGGCGGACTCGAACTCGTGGGCGGCCGCCGCCTCGCGCATGGCCGTCTCGACGGCCGCGAGCGCGTCCTTGTCCTGCCCCGTGAGGAAGGCCCGGACGCGCGCGACCTGCTCGGCGTACGTCCCGTCGTCTCCGACGCACGGCGCGGAGCAGCGGCCCATCTGGTGGTAGAGGCACGGCCGGCCGAGCGCGAAGACGGGCGCGTCGCACTCGCGCAGGCCGAAGAGGCGCGAGACGAGCTCGACGATCTCCTCGGCCTGCCCGCGCCGCCCGAGCGGGCCATAGTACTCGGCCCCGTCGTGCGCGATTCTAGGCGTCCACGAGAGCGACGGGAAGGCGTGCGTCGTGTCGAGCCGCAGGAAGGGGTAGTCGCGGTAGCGCCGGAGGGCGCGGTTGTAGACGGGCAGGTAGGTCTTGATGAGCCGCGACTCCTCGAGCAGGGCGGAGAGCTCGGTCCCGGCCTCGCGCCACGTCACGTCGCGCACGTCGCGGAGCAGCTTCTTGGTCTTCGGCGGGTGGTTCTCGAGGCCGGTGAAGTAGCTCCGCACGCGGCTCTTGAGGCTCTTGGCCTTGCCGATGTAGATGACCTTGCCGCGGCCGTCGCGCATGAAGTAGACGCCCGGGCGGTCCGGCAGCAGCGGCAGGCGCTCCTGCCGGATGCGCGCGATGTGGGGGGCCTCGCGCCGCGTCTCGACGTAGCGCTTGCGCTGGAAGCCGAGCAGGTCGTCGAGCGTGGCGACGTCGAACTCGATCTTCAGGCGCGCGAGCAGGATCCGGAGCAGCTCAGCCGTCGCAGCCGCGTCGCCGAGGGCGCGGTGGCGGCCGTCGACGGTGATGCCGAAGTGGGCCGTGAGGCCCGAGAGGCCCTTCGAGGGGAGCGACGGCAGCAGGCGGCGCGCGAGGCGCAGCGTGTCCAGGCTCGCGTTGCGGATCGGCGGCAGCCCGGCCTCGTCCATCGCGACGTCCAGGAAGCGCGCGTCGAAGGGCAGGTTGTGGGCCACCATCACGGCGTCGCCGAGGAACTCGGCGAAGCGCGGCATGACGGCCTCGGCCGCGGGCTGCTCGAACACCATCGCCGTCGAGATGCCCGTGAGCCACGTGATGCGCTTGGGGACGGCGCGGCCGGGGTCGATAAGCTGCTGGAACGTGTCCACGACGGCCCCGCCGACGACGCGGACGGCCCCGATCTCGATGAGGCGGTCCTCGCCCGCCCGAGCCCCGGTGGTCTCGGTGTCGACGATCACGAAGGGGGTTTCGTCCAGCGTCACGCGGGCGGGAGGGCGGCGGCAGAAGGGCCGCAGAGTCTACGACGGGGCGGTGACGGCAGGCCGTCACACCCGCCCGCAGCCGCAAGCGCGGCGCACCTGCGAGCGGCGGCGTCAGTTGCCGGCGCGCCTGCCGGCGGCACCGCTGGCGGCATCGTCTGCGGCGGCGCGGTCCGCGGCTGCCTGCGCGCCCGCAGGCAGCGCGAGCCCGAGCGCCGCGAACGTCGCCCGGCCGACGGCGTCGTTGGCGAGGTGCCCGCGGAAGCGCTCCGCGCCCGGCCCGGCCGCGTACAGGCCGACGTCGACGCCGGTGTGGCCGGTCGTGGTCCAGGCGATGCCGGCGCGGTGGTCCTCGATGTCGAG
>JAYWIE010000208.1:0-3638 GCA_043789155.1 Rubricoccaceae bacterium
GTACTCGGGCCGCCCGGCCGGCGCGGCCGTCCGCCTCGCCGATGGCCGCTGGGCGGCGGCCCCGCGCGTCGAGAGCAGCGCCTTCCCGACGACCATCCCCGCGCTCGTCGGGGCGGTCGTGCTCGGGGCCGTCGCCGGCGGCGCGGCCGTCGCCGTGGCGCACACGCGCCCGCTGACGGCCTCGGACCTCGCCTTCCTCGCCGAGGCCACCGGCCGGCCGTGGTCGCTCTCGGCCCCGGACACGGCCACGGCCGACGGGGCCGCGATGCCGGCCGACGCCGGGCCGGTCTCGCTCGCCGTCGCAGCTCCGCCCGACGACGCGGCCGGCCTCGCCGCGGCCCTCGACGCGGCCCGCGCGGCCGTCGTGCCCGCGTCGGACTTCCCCGTCGGGGCCGTCGCCGTGGACGCGGCCGGGCGCGCCGTCCGAGGGGCCAACGCCGAGTTCGCGGCCGACTGGACGCGCGGCCTCTGCGCCGAGCGCGTCGCGCTGCTCGCGCTGCAGGCGGCCGGCTTCGGGCCCGCCGTGCGCCTCTACGTCGCCTGCACGAAGGCGGCCGGCGGCTCGCCGTGCGGCGCGTGCCGGCAGCTCCTCTCGGACCTCGCGCCGGACGCGACGGTCGTGATGTGGAACGGCGACGCCGCGCCGGTCGCGATGTCCGTCGCGGAGCTGCTGCCCGGCGCGTTTCGCGGCGACGGGCTCGCGCGCGCCTGACCGACGGGGACGTCGCGGCGGTGCCATGCGAGACGAAGAAGACGTCCCGGCGGGGATCGACGTCGTGCCATCCGGACGGAAGAAGACGCCCCAGCGGGGCGTCTCTACGGGCGCTCGGGTGGAACAAAATGGGGCGTCCGGGTCGAAACCCCCAACCCCCAACCCCCAACCCCCAACCCCCAACGAACCGCGCCCCGGCGTCGCGGTGTGCGACGCCGGGGCGCGGGCGTTCCTCCAGAACGTGTCGCCGTTACGGGACCGAGGCCGGCAGCGGCGGGGCCTCGGGCACCTGGATCTGGCCCGTCGGCTCGATCGGGTGCGTGCGGTCGCCCGCGCCGGGGTTGAAGTCGTTCATGCGGCGGCGGTAGTCCTCGCGCTCGCGCCGGATGACGTCCGTCTCGCGCTCGCGCGCGGCCCGCGTGCGGATGTCGTCCACGACGCGCGCCATGAGCACGACCACGAGCTCCTTCTGGACGACCTGCCGCTGGCGGTAGGAGAAGAAGAAGTTCAGGACCGGGATGTCGCGCAGGATCGGGACGCCGCGGCGCGTCGAGGACTCGTCGGTCGACGTCAGGCCGCCGATGGCGCGCATCTCGCCCGAGAGCAGCGGGATCTGCGTCTGGATGTTGTTCTTGTTGATCGAGCCGCCCGGCAGCGCCGTGCTCTTCTCGACCTTGACCTCGAGGTGGATGAGCTCGACCGGCGTCCCGTCGCGCTCGTCGACGATCAGCGTCGGCGTGACGTCGATGATGGTGCCGGTCTGGACGTAGGACGTCGTGGTGTTGCCCGAGAAGTCGCGGATGTTGACCGGGATGTCCTGGCCGGACTGCATCTGGCCCTGCTGGCCGCTCTGGACGGTCGTGAAGGGCGAGGCGATGGTCTGGCCGAAGCCCTGCTCCTCGAAGTAGCGGAACAGGTTGAGGACCTGCGTCAGCGGCACCCGGTCGCCGGAGGCCTCGAGGAAGCCGTCGAGCGCGTCGAAGAACGAGCCCGCGTTGACGAAGAACTGCGTGCCCGTCGCACCGGTCGTGCCGCCCGTAGACCCGCCGGCGGCGGCTGCGGCCTGGCCGAACAGCGCCGACCAGTTCGTCCCGACCTCGCGGGCGCGGCTCGTGTTGAGCTCGAAGATGACGGCGTCGATGCGGATCTCGCGCGTGTCGGCCGTCGCGGGGAGGGCGGCCTCGGCAGCGGTCGGGCCCGCGGCCGCGACGGGGTCGGCGGCTCCGATGGCCGAGGCCGTCGCGCCGTCGGTCGTCGCGGCGACGATCTCGGGCTCGGTGACGATGAAGTAGCTGTCGGACTCGTTGAAGTCGAGCGCGTAGCGGTCCAGCACGAGCTCGAAGGCGTCGATGAAGTGGACGCCGTTGAGGGCGACGCCGATGGGGTCCGTGCGGTCCATCGGGTCCACGACGCGCTTGCCGGTGACGCGGAAGAAGGTCGGGTTGACGAGCCGGAAGAACTGGTTCATCGGCGTCGAGGCCGGGAACGAGACGAGCTCGTCCGGCGGGACGTAGCCGCGGACGACGCGGGGCGCGGTCGTGGCCGGCCGGCGCGTCGCGGCGGTGTCGGTCTGGGCACGCGCGGCCGGGGCGAGCACGGCCGCGGCGAGCGCGAGCGCGCCGAGCGAGTGGAGGGCGGCCGAGCGGAAGGCGGCCCGGGTGGGGGCCGGGAGCCGGTCGCGGAAGGTCGAGGTCATGGCGGTGGGGGGAGGAACGCGGTCGCCCGCGGGGGCGCGCCCCGAGGGGGCGAGGGGTGCGCCGGCGCGGGCCGGCGGTCGGGTCTAGCGGGAGCCGCCGAGCGGCGCGGGGCGGTACGGCTGCGGCGTGCGCGGCATGGGCTGGGACGTGGCGGGCACCGGCGCGCCGGCGGGCCGGTCGTAGAGCGAGGTGCCGCGCGCCTCGGGTGTGCCCGGGGCCGGCGGGGCCGTCTCGAGGCTCGGGCCCACGGGCAGGCTCAGCCGGCGCGCGGCCGGCACGAACGTGGCCCCGCCGAGGTGCTGGCGGTAGCGCTCGCCCGTGTTGACGTCCATCTCGACGCGCTCGCCGACGCCGCCGCGGTTGAGCTCGACCACGACGCGGCCGCGCTGCGGGTCCACGTTGGTGACGCGGCCGAGGAAGACGCGGTCGCCGGCGCGGAGCTGGCGCATGTCCTCGCCGTGCGAGAAGACGGCCATGCCGCCGATGACCGAGAGCAGGTTGTCCGTCTCGACGTCGACGAGGTCGTCCGTGTTGCCGGGCAGCGTGTCGAGGACGTACGGGAAGAACGGGTTGACGGCGGCGCGGCGGGCGGGGAACGCCCCGGGCGGCGGGGCGACGGCGCTGTCCGGGGCCGAGATGTCGCGGTTGCCCGAGAAGTAGCCGTCGACGGCCATCGAGAAGTCCGCGAGGATGACCTGCCGCGGGACGCCCGTCCTGGCATTGGGGATCTGGACGATGGCCTTCTTGATGTTGACGTCGCGGATGCGGTAGAGGCCGCGGCTGTTCTCGAGGTGCCAGATGAAGGCGTAGAGGCTCTCGAAGTAGGCCTGGCCCGTCACCTGGTAGGTGAAGTACGAGGCGTTCGTGCCGGGCGTGAGGCCGGTCAGCGAGAGGTCGAAGCGCTCGAAGCCGCGCGTCGAGAGCGAGTTGAGGTACTGCACGACATCGGCCGTGGTGAGCTCGGACGGCATGACCTTGTAGCGCGTGTTCCAGCGCTGCAGCGTCTCGGCCGCCTCGGTGCTGGCCTGCGCCTCCTGCGCGAGCAGCGTCTCGACCTCGGCCGAGCGGTTCTCGATGGCCTCGATGTCGGCCAGGACCTTGGCCAGCTCCTCGGGCTGCCGCTTCTGCGTCACGGTGTACCCCGCGCCGACGACGGCGGCGAGGAAGACGGAGAGGATGAGGGTGTTGAGCGCCTCGTTGGACATGTCGGTGTCGGGTGGCCCGCGGCT
>JAYWIE010000209.1:0-3635 GCA_043789155.1 Rubricoccaceae bacterium
CGCGCACTTCGCGTGGTCGCCCATGACGAGCCCCAGAAACTGCCGCCCCGACGCCACGAAGTCCTGCGCGACGGCGTCGAACAGCGTCACCGGGCCGTAGTCGTTCTTGAGGTTCGACGTGTCCGTCGCCGCGCCGAGGTTGGTCCACCGCCCGAGCGCGCTGTTGCCGAGGTAGCCGTCGTGGCCCTTCGACGCGAACGAGTGGAGGCTGCTCTCGTGGACCTCGCCGCCCAGCCGGCAGTGCTCGCCGGCCGCACTGCCGTCGACGCGCGTGAGGGCCTTCACGACGGTCTTCGCGCCGAGAAAGAGCGGCCCGCGCAGGACGGCGTTGGACTCGACCGTGACGCCGGCCGCGAGGTGGACCGGCCCGTCCGAGGCGTCGACGACGGCCCCGGCGCGGACTGTGACACCGGGCCCGAGGAAGACCTCGTGCGGCGCGACGACGTGCGCGCCGGCGTGGACCGCCGCGCCGTCGGCCGTGCCGAGCCGGCCCATCGCGTAGACGTCGTGCTCGACGCGCGCCGGCAGGTCGGCCACGACGTCCCACAGCCGGTCGATGGTCGTCGCCGCGACCTGCTCGGCGGGCACGCCGTCCGGCACCGCGAGCCCGCCGTCCGGCCCGACGAGCGCGGCCGACGCCGCCGGGTGCCACAGGGCAACGAGCGTGCCCTCGGGCGTCGTGAAGGCGCGCGCGGGCTCGGCCGTGCCGGTGCCACCGTCCCGCGCGACGCGCACGAGCGCGGCCGCGAGGTCGCCCGGCCGCGCGAGCCACCGCGCCGAGACGAACAGCGTCGGCCCGGCCGGGGCCGCGTTGACGGCCCACGCCGGGTGCTCGTCGCGCGCGACGCCCGCGACCTCGGGCCGGACGAGGAGGGCGACGGGCGCGTCGCCGGCGAGCATCGCCACAGCCGCCTCGCCGAGCGTCCGCGCGCCGACGCGGAGGTCGCACGCGGCGCGCGTGAGCGCGAGCGGCGCGAGGTGGGCCACGGCGGCGTCTTCGAACAGGCAGAAAGTCATCGGGACGGAATGGGATGTCGGGTATACAGGCTGCCGGCACACGATCAACATGTCATCCCGGACGTGATCCGGGATCTGCCTTTTCGGCGGTCATCCCAAAGGCAGATCCCGGATCGGGGCCCGGGATGACATGTATTTGGAATCGCGCTCTACGACAGGGCTGGTAGTGATGGCGAGCGGCAGAGGGAGACCGCCTCACTGCCGCCCGCCCCGGGTCAGCCGACGACCTGGAGGCCCGCGAACTTGAGCTTCAGCTTCTTCTGGCCGACCGAGCGGAAGAAGACCGTCGCCGCCGCGCGCTCGCCGACGCCCTCGACGGCGATGACCTTGCCCGCGCCGAACGTCTGGTGCGTCACCGTCGCCCCGACGACGACGGCCGCCTCGCCCTCGTCGTAGACGACCTGCCGCTCAGTCTCGATCTGCACACGCGTCTTGCGCGCGGGTGGCGCGGCGTCCGGGCGGAGGCTGTCCTTCCAGTAGTTGGGGTCCATGCGCCCGTAGCGCCCGCCGCCCTCGCCAGCGTCGTCGCCCATCTCGAAGCGCCCGCGGCGCGTCTCGAAGCGCCCACCGGACTCGGTCCGGATGAGGTCCTCGGTCCCGTCGAGCTCGTCGAGAAAGCGGCTCCTGACGGACGTCGTCTGCTCGCCGAAGCGGTATCGGCTGCGCGCGTAGCTCAGGAAGAGGACCTCCTCGGCGCGCGTCACGCCGACGTAGAGCAGGCGGCGCTCCTCTTCGAGCTCGTGCGGGTCCTGGGCGGCCGCCGCGAGCGGGAACAGCCCTTCCTCGAGGCCCGTCACGAAGACGACCTTGAACTCGAGGCCCTTCGAGGCGTGGAGCGTCATCAGCGTGACCCGGTTGTCGTCGTCCGTCATGCGGTCCGTGTCGGCCACGAGCGAGACCTCCTGCAGGAACTCCGAGAGCGAGCGCGACTCGCCGTCGCCGGCGGAGCCCGCGAACTCGGCGACGGCGTTGAGCAGCTCGTGCACGTTCTCGAGCCGGGCGAGCGCCTCGGGCGTGTTCTCGTCGCGGAGCGCCTGCAGCAGGCCCGTCTCGGCGATGAACTCGCGCGCGATCTCGTCGGCCGAGTGCGTGTTGGCCTTCGAGGCGTGCCTCGCGACGAGGAACGTGAAGCCCTCGACGGCCTTGCCGGCCCGCGCCGTGAGCCCGACGCCCGTGGGGTCCTGCGCGGCCTGCCACAGGCTGGTCCCGTGCTCCGATGCGTAGTCGCGCATCTGCTCGACCGTCTTGGAGCCGATGCCGCGCGCGGGCACGTTGAGCACGCGCAGGAAGCTGGCCTCGTCCGCCGGGTTGACGGCGAGGCGGAGGTACGCGAGCGCGTCCTTGATCTCCTTGCGCTGGTAGAACGAGACCCCGCCGACGAGCCGGTACGGGATGCCGCCGCGCCGCAGGGCTTCCTCGATGGAGCGCGACTGCGCGTTGGTGCGGTAGAGCACGGCCGCGTCCTTCCAGCCCAGCCCGACGCGCGCGTGGGCGTCGCGGAGCGTGCGCTCGATCTTCTGCGCCTCGTCGCGCTCGGACAGCGACTCCATCACCACGACGGGCTCGCCCTCGACGTTGTCGGTCCAGAGCTCCTTCTTGAGCTGCGCCGTGTTGGTCCGGATGATGGCGTCCGCGAGGCGGACGATGCGCTGCGTGGAGCGGTAGTTCTGCTCCAGCCGGACCGTCTGCGCCTCGGGGTAGTCCTTCTGGAACGAGAGGATGTTCTGGATGTCCGCCCCGCGGAAGGAGTAGATGGACTGCGCGTCGTCGCCGACGACGCAGACGTTGCGGTGGCGCGCGGCCAGCAGCTTCACGAGCGTGTACTGCGCCCGGTTGGTGTCCTGGTACTCGTCGACGTGGAGGTAGCGCCAGCGGTTCTGGTAGTCCGTGAGGACGTCCGGGTGGTTCTCGAAGAGCCGGATCGGCCAGCCGAGGAGGTCGTCGAAGTCCATCGCGTTGGCCGCCCGGAGCGCGTCCGTGTAGGGCCCGTAGAGCTTCGCGACCGTCTGCTCGAACGGGTCGTTGGCGAGGCGGAGGTACTCGGACGGCGTCACCATCTGGTTCTTGGCCCCCGAGATGCGGGTCCGGACCGCGCGCGGCGTGTTCTTCTTGGTGTCGACGCCGTAGCGCGCCATGAGCTCGCGCAAGAGGCGCTCGGTGTCGTCGGTGTCGTAGATCGAGAAGTCGCGCGTGAAGCCGAGCCGGTCCGCCTCGCGGCGCAGCACGCGCGACATGACGCTGTGGAAGGTGCCCATCCACATGCTCTTCGCCTCGGGCCCGACGAGGTCCGCGACGCGGGCGCGCATCTCCTGCGCCGCGCGGTTGGTGAACGTGAGCGCGAGGACCTGGCTCGGCCACGCCTTGCGCGCCGCGATGAGGTACGCGATGCGGTGCGTGAGCGTGCGCGTCTTGCCCGAGCCCGGCCCGGCGACGATCATCACGGGGCCCTCGGTCGTGCGGGCGGCCTCGGCTTGGACCGGGTTCAGCCCGCCGAGCAGCTCGTCGGCGTCTTCGGCCGGGGCTCCGTCGGGCGCGGGGCGCGGGGCGGACTCGTCGGGGCGCAGCGAATACGTCTTCATCTCGGGCGGGGCGTCGTTTCCCGCAACCTACCGCCGCCC
>JAYWIE010000210.1:0-3606 GCA_043789155.1 Rubricoccaceae bacterium
GGGCGCGCTCTCGGCGCGGACGCGCCTCGACCTGCGCGGCGCGCGCGTCGACGAGGCCCTCGCCGACGTCGAGCAGTTCGTCGACGCCGGGCTCGTCGCGGGCGTGCCGAGCCTCGAGATCGTCCACGGCAAGGGCACTGGGGCGCTGCGGGCGGCCATCCACGAGGCGCTCGCGCGGCGCGGCGACGTCGCCGGGTTCGCCGTCGCGCCGGCCGAGCAGGGCGGCGACGGCGTCACGGTCGTCCGCTTCGGCTGACAGACGGCGGAGCCTCCGCGCGGCCGCCCCAGGGTCTCAGAGAGACGCCAGCCGCTCCCGGACGGACCGCTCGATCGTCGTGGCAAGGTTCCGCGGGTCGACCGGCTTCGAGAGGTAGGCGTCGCAGCCGGCCGCGAGGCACCGCACGCGGTCCTCCGGCATCGCGTTGGCCGTCAGCGCGACGATGACCGGCATCCGCGGCAGCGTGACGTCCGCCCGGATGTGGCGCGTCGCCGTGTAGCCGTCCATGACCGGCATCATCATGTCCATCAGCACGACGTCGTAGGCGCGGGCGCGGACCGCCTCGACCGCCTCGCGGCCGTTCTTGGCGAGGTCGGGCGTGTAGCCGAGGCGCCGGAGCGTCAGCGAGGTGACCCGCTGGAGGACCGCGTCGTCCTCGACGACCAGGACGCGCGCGGCGGGCAGGATGGCGTCCATGGGCATCACGACGGTGCCCGGCGTGCCCGCGGGGCGCGGGGCCTCGGCAGGCGGCTCGGCCGTCGCGCCGTCCCCGGACGCCTCGCCGGCCCCGAGCAGCTCCGCGGCCACGAGCAGCTCCGCGGGTTCGAGCAGCTCCGCGGGTTCGAGCAGTTCCGCGGTCCCGAGCAACCCCGCAGGTTCGAGTAACTCTGCGGCTTCGAGCGGTTCCGCAGCCTCGAGCGGCTCGGCGGCCCCGAACGGCTCGACGGCCCCGAACGGCTCCGCGGCCTCGAACGGCTCGACGGCCCCGAACTCCTCGAACAGGATCTCGGCACCGGGCGGCGGCGAGACGGCGGGGACGGTGAACCGGAAGACCGAGCCCTGGCCCGGGACCGAGTCGGCCGTCAGCTCTCCGCCCATCATCCCGACGAGCCGGCGGCAGATCGAGAGCCCGAGGCCCGTCCCGCCATGCGTGCGGGCCGTCGAGGGGGCGGCCTGCTCGAAGCGCTCGAAGACGGCGTCGAGGCGGTCTGCGGCGATGCCCTCGCCGGTGTCTGCGACCGAGAACACGAGCGCCGGCGGGCTGTCGGCGTCCGGGCAGACGCGGACGCGGACGCGCACGCTGCCGGTCTCCGTGAACTTGATCGCGTTCGCGAGCAGGTTGACGAGCACCTGCCGCACGCGCGCCACGTCGCCGTGGACCGTCCCGGCGACGTCGTCGTCGATGTCTGCGCTGAGGTGGAGCCCCTTCGCTGCCGCCTGCTGCGAGACCATGCTCAGCGCCCCGGTGACGGCCTGGCGGACGGCGTAGGGCGCAGCCTCGATCTGGAGCATCCCGGCCTCGATCTTGGAGAAGTCCAGGATGTCGTTGATCACCGCGAGAAGCGCGTCGCCGGACGCCCGCACCGTCCCGACGAACTCGCGCTGTTCGTCGGTGAGGCTCGTCCCGAGCAGGAGCGAGGTCATGCCGGTGACGCCGCTCATCAGCGTCCGGACCTCGTGGCTGGTCGTCGCGAGGAACTCGCTGTTCGCCTGCGCCGCGGCCTCGGCGGCGTCCTTGTCCGCGAGAAGCTGCGCCTCGGCCGCTTTGAGAGCCGTCACGTCGTGCGCGATGGCGACGAGCCCGACGATGGCACCGCTCGGGGTGCACACCGGGACGCGCGTGGCGAGGTGCGTGCGGCCGGGATACCGGGCCTCCTCCCTCTGGAAGACCGCGACGCCGGACTCCATCACGGCCTCGGCGTCGTGCCACTCGTCGGGCGAGAGCGCGTCGGCCCCGGCGTCCTCGGCGGAGGTGCCGTGCGGGCCGCTGTCGCGGAGACGGACGCTCGCCGGGTTCCGGAGCACGACGTGCCCGGTGCGGTCGACGGCCACGATCGGGTCCGGGATCGCGTCGATGATGGTCTGGAGCGTGCGCCGGCGGGTATCGGCCGCGCTGCGCGCGGCCTCGGTGAGCGCGGACGTGTCGACAGTGACCTCGCGGAAGGAGATGCCGGTGAGGGGGCGGCCGCCGGCCATGGCCGGATGGAGGGAGAGATCTGCCTCGGTTCCGCTCCCGTCGGCGCGAAGGAGGGTGACGCGCTCGGGCGCTCCCACAGCGGTGACGGCCTCCGACGTGCTCCGAAGGCGCGCGCTGAAGGCGGCGCGGGAGCTCCACGCGAGAGCGGTCTCGGCGAAGTCCGCCCCGACGAGAGTCCCGGGCGCGTGCCCCAGCGCCTCGCAGGCCGCCCGGTTCGCCGCCACGATCAGGCCGTCCCCGTCGACGACCACGACGGCGTCCGGGACGGCGTCGAGGACGCCGAGGGACGGGCCGGCGTCACGGAACCGACCGAGCGCGCGCCGCACCCAGCGCGTCGCGGCCGAGCCGCCGCCCGCGGGGACGGTGCTGCCAGACGAGAACGGGTCAGACATGGCAGCGGAAGATGTGGTGACAGAGTATCAGCGGCCGAGTGGGCGAGTTAAGTGCCGGCCCGGAGACGCGCGCGGACCCGCCGGGCGCGTGCCCGTCCTGCACGTCGGCCCGCGCGAACCGGCGACGCGTCCGGACCGGCCGAGGTCCTGCTCCGTGCCCGCCGGGCGCGCGTCGCAGACGACGCGCGCTGCAGACGACGCGCGCTGCACCTCGGGCGCACCCGGCACCGCCGCCCGACGCGGCCGCCGTCCACCCGACGCTCCGGCGTGTCCACGCCTGCCGACACCGGCCCGGCGCGCCCGGGGCCGTTGCACGTCCTTCCACGTTCGGTCTACCTTTTGCGTCCGCCCGGACGCGTCCCCCGCTCGACCCGATGCTTGCTGAATTCCCGTCGCCGATTCGCCTTCTCGTGTGCATGCTCGCCCTTTGTGCGGGCGCGGCCGCGCTCGCCCAGACCGCCGCCTTCGACGAGGTCGAGCGGGTCGAGGCCGGCCTGCGCGCCGCCGACGCCGACGCCGTGCTCGACGGGTCGGCCGCGCGCGTCGAGGTGGTCCTCTTCGGGCAGGGCAGCACGTACCGCCGGGCGCAGGCGGCGCACGTGCTCCGCGACTTTTTCCGCCGCTACCCGCCCGAGCGCGTCTCGCTGCCCGAGCGCGCGTCGAGCGACGAGGGCCGGACGGCGATCGGCCGCTACTGGACGCAGGACGGCGGCGCGCCGCTGACGGTCCGCGTGCTGCACCGCGCCGGTGGCGGCGGCTGGGAGCTGGCCTCGATCCGCGTCGAGCGGCAGCCGCTCATCCGCGGCGGCGACCGGTAGGTGGGTAGTTTGACGTCTGCCGGGTAAACCCGGACCTGAGTTTGAGGAGATCAGGCCACAGCGCCGGTTTGCGGAGGCGCTCTCGCCGTTCTCCGCCCTCAAACGTCAAACCGCATTTCTCCCACCCCGTGTCCCGCCCCGTCACCGTCCTCGCGTCGGGCGCGCTCGTGCTCGCGGCGCTGCTCGCGGCGGCGCTCGGCG
>JAYWIE010000211.1:0-3604 GCA_043789155.1 Rubricoccaceae bacterium
CCGTCGAGACGGCCTCGCGGCCCGTGCGCGTCGTCGCGCTCGTGGTCGAGCCCGGGCCGTTCGTGGACTACGTCGTGATGCCGAAGCTGCACGAGGTGAGCCGCGGCGGGCTCGTGCTCGGCGTCTTCGCCGACACGGCCGCGGCCCCGGTCGCGGCGACGGGCGTGCTCGCGCGCGCGGGCGTCGAGCGGAGCCGGCCGCTGTGGCTGCTGCCGGGCTACACCGTCGGCGTGCGGCCGTCCGAGCGCTCGGCCGAGGCCGTCGGGCGGCGGCGGCGCGCGCAGGGGCTCGCGCTGCTGCTCGCGGTGACGGCCGTGCTCGGGCTCGGCGGCGTGCTCGCGTGGCGGACCGTCCGCCGGGAGGTCGAGCTCGCGCGGCTGCGCGAGGGCTTCGTCTCGAACGTGTCGCACGAGCTCCGGACGCCGCTCGCGATGATCCGGCTCTACGCCGAGACCCTCGCCGAGGGCCGCGTGCGCGACGACCGCCGGCAGCACTACGCCGAGACCATCGTCTCGGAGAGCGAGCGCCTGAGCCGGCTCGTGGACAACGTGCTCGCCTTCGGGCGCGCCGAGCGCGGCGAGGCGGCGGCCGCCCACGCCGCGCTCGACGTCGGCGCGCTCGCCACGGGCGTCGCCGAGCGCTACCGGCCCGTGCTCGCGCGCGCCGGCGCAGCCCTCGCGGCCGACATCGCGCCGGGCCTGCCGCCGGTCGCCGGCGACGCCGACGCGCTCGCCGAGGCGCTCGTGAACCTGCTCGACAACGCGGCCAAGTACGGGGCCGGCACGCCCGTGGACCTGAGCGTCCGCGCCGAGCGCCGCGCGGTCGTGGTCGAGGTCGCGGACCGCGGGGCGGGCCTCGCCCCGGCCGACCGCGAGCGCATCTTCGAGCCGTTCGTCCGCGTCCAGGCGGCCTCCGCGGACGGCCTCGCGCACACGGCCAAGGGGACCGGCCTCGGGCTCGCGCTCGTGCGCCGCATCGCCGAGGCGCACGGCGGGACCGTCTCGGCCCACGCCCGCGCGGGCGGCGGAGCCCTCTTCCGCCTCACGCTGCCCGCGGCGTAAATGCGGTTTGAGGTTTGGTGTTTGACGTTCATAATCAAACATCAAGCTTCAGGCCTCAACCTTCGAACCTCAAATCGCATTTCATCCCCCATGCCACTTCCGCCTCACATCCTCGTCGTCGAGGACGAGCTGCCGATGCGCGAAGGCCTGCGCGACAACCTCGAGTTCGACGGCTACACCGTCGACGAGGCCGCGGACGGCGACGCCGGGCTCGCGAAGATGCTCGCCGGGCCCGCGTCCGCCGCGCCGTACCGCCTCGTGCTGCTCGACGTGATGATGCCCGGGCAGTCCGGCTTCGAGGTGCTCCGCGCCGCGCGCGCGGCCGGCGTGGCCACGCCCGTGATCCTGCTCACGGCCAAGGGCGAGGAGATCGACACCGTCCGCGGGCTCGAGTTCGGGGCCGACGACTACGTCACCAAGCCGTTCTCGCTGCGCGAGCTCATGGCGCGCGTCCGCGCGGTCCTCCGGCGCACCGACGCCGCGGCCGGCCCGGCCGAGACCGTCATCGGCCGCCTCGCCGTGGACTTCGCGGCCCACACGGCGACGTGCGACGGCACGCCGGTCGCGATGACGCACCTCGAGATCGAGGTGCTGCGCTACCTCGTCGCCCGCGCCGGGGCCGTCGTCTCCCGCGACGCGCTGCTGACCGACGTCTGGGGCTACGACGCGCAGCCGACGACGCGGACCGTCGACAACTTCATCGTCAAGCTGCGGCAGAAGATCGAGCCCGACCCGGCGCGCCCGCGCTACGTCCGGACGGTCCACGGCGTGGGCTACACCTACGTCCCGTGAGCCGCCGCCTGCTCACGCGCGCGCTCGCGGCCGCGCTCGCCGTCGCGGCGGCCGTGGCCGTCGGCCGCCTGCTGCTGGCCGAGCCGCCGGCCGACGGCACCGCGACGTCGGCCGAGGCGACGCCGACGGCCCTGCTGAGCGCCCGCTACACGACCGTCGTAGACCTCGCGGGCCCGTGGCAGCTGCGCGTCGGCGACGACCTGGCGTGGGCGACGGCTCCGGGCGACACGGCCCTGTGGCAGAGCGTGCCGGTGCCGGGCGCGTGGGAGGACGCCGGCCTCTGGGGCTACGACGGCTTCGCGTGGCTGCGCCGCACGTTCACGCTGCCCGCCGGCGCGTCCGGCCGGCCGCTCGTGCTCCGCCTCGGCCGCGTCGACGACGCCGACGAGGTCTTCGTCAACGGGCAGCGCATCGGCGGCACGGGTGCCATGCCGCCGGCCTACGCGACGGCCTACTACGCCGAGCGCGCCTACTACCTGCCCGCCGGCGCGCTCCGGCCGGGCGCGAACACGCTCGCCGTGCGCGTCTACGACGGCGAGCTCGCGGGCGGCATCGTCACCGGGCCGGTCGAGATCGCCGTCGCCACCGCGGACACGGCCCCGGGGACGCCGCTCGTGGCCGACCTCGCCGGCCGCTGGCGCGCCGCCGACGGCGACCAGGCCGCGTGGCGGGAGCCCGCCTTCGACGACGCCGCGTGGGTCGAGATCACGGTCCCCGAGCGCTGGGAGTCGCAGGGCTACCCGGACCTCGGCGGCTTCGTGTGGATGCGCCGGGCCGTCACGCTCACGGCCGCGCAGGCCGGGCAGCCGCTCGTCTTCGTCGCCGGGGCCATCGACGACCTCGACGAGGTCTTCGTCAACGGGACGCGCATCGGCGGGACGGGCCTGCCGGGGCGGACCGTCGAGGGCCTGCCCGTCACCGACAGCGACGCGCGCCAGCGGCCGCGCATCAGCGGCGACGAGTGGACGCAGCCGCGCGCCTACGCCGTCCCGCCGGGGCTCCTCCGGCCGGGCCGCAACGTCGTCGCCGTGCGCGTCTACGACGGCCTCGTCGACGGCGGCATCGTGCAGGGGCCCGTCGGGCTGGCCGCGCCCGACGCCGCGCGGGCCTTCGTGCGCGCCCTCGGCGGCCCGACGTTCGACGGCCGGGTGCTCGGGGCGCTGTGACATCCGGTGACGACTCGGGACCGTCCGGTGACCACGCCGGACGCCGTGCTGACACCCGCGCCGCGGGATCGGGGGATACTGGTGTCACACGCCACCCGGCACCCCGCCCACCCTCGCCGCCCGCCGCCATGACCCGCCTCCTCGCCCTCGCCGCCGCCCTGCTCCTCGCCGCCCCCGCCGGCGCGCAGACCCTCGCCTCGGCCACGCCGGCCCCCTTCGACGTCCGCGCCGAGCGCCTCGTCGCGGCCTGGGCCGCGGGCGACGCCGCGCCGACCGTCGCCGCGTTCTCGGACACGTTCCGCGCAGCCGGGGCCGTCGCCGTGCCGCGCATCGTCCAGACCTTCGCCCGCAGCTACGGGGCCCTCACGGCCGTCTCGGCCGAGGGCACGACGGCCCGGGCGGACGGCCGCCGCGAGACCGTCGTCGCGCTGAGCTTCGCCCGCGGGGCCGAGCGCCTGCGCCTGACGTGGAACGCCGACGGCACGCTGCGGACGCTCGCGCGCGCCCCGCGCGCCGCCGCCGCGCTCGTCGCCGCGCGGTGACGGCCCGGCCGACATCCCGGCCATTCCGCACACGCCTCGGCAG
>JAYWIE010000212.1:0-3593 GCA_043789155.1 Rubricoccaceae bacterium
TTCTTCGCCCGCATCGCGTGGCGTCAGGTCGCCGCGCTCGGCGCGGTCGGGCTGGCCGTGTTCGCGCCGATGGTCGTCGCGTTCGTCCTCGCCGCGTGACGCCGGCCGAGTGACCCCGGCTGGTAGCTTCGGGCTCTGCCCGTCCGGGCGTCCACCGCCGCCCCGATGCCCGACCGCCTCCGCCTCATCCTCGGCGTCAAGCTGCGCGCGCTGCGGCAGGGGCAGCGCCTCGGGCTCAAGGCCGTCGCGAAGAAGGCCGGCCTGTCGGTGTCGTACCTCTCCGAGATCGAGCAGGGCAAGAAGTACCCCCGCGCCGACAAGCTCGTCGACCTCGCGCACGCGCTCGGCGTGCCCTACGACGACCTTGTGTCGCTGCGCGTGGACCGCGGGCTGGACGCGGTCAAGGACGCCATCGAGAGCCCGTTCCTGCGCGCGTTCCCGTTCGCGCTCTTCGGCGTCGAGCCCGAGGCCGTCGTGAACCTGCTCGCGGGCATGGCGGACCGCGGCGAGGCGCTCGTCCGCGCGCTGACGGACCTCGGCCGGGCCTACGACGGCCGCGTCGAGGACGTGCTGATGGCGGCCCTGCGGGCGTACCAGCAGATGCACGCCAACCGCTTCCCCGAGCTCGAGGCGACGGCCGAGCGCCTCCGCACGCGCCTGCGCCTCGGCCCGTCGCCCACCGCGGCCGCGCTCCGCGCCGCGCTCGAGGCGGCCGGCACCCGCGTCGAGACGGGCGTCCTCGCGGCCGACCCCGACCTTGCCGGTCTCCGCAGCGTCCTCGTGCCCGGCAGCCCGACCGGCGGTGGCCCGACCGGCGGCGGCCCGACGCTCCACGTCAACGGCCGCCTGCTCGACGAGCAGCTCGCGTTCGTCTACGCCCGCGAACTGGGCTTCCTCGAGTTGGGCGCGACCGACCGGCCGCTGACGTCGTCGTGGCTCCAGGTGGACCGCTTCGAGCAGGTGCTCGACAACTTCCGCGGCTCGTACGTCGCCGGCGCGCTCCTGCTGCCGGCGGTCGTCGTGGACGCCGCGCTCGTCGGCCTCGCAGACGCGCCGGCGTGGGACGCGCGCGGCCTCGCGCACCTGCTCGCGCGCACGCGCTCGACGCCCGAGATGCTCTTCCACCGCCTCACGCAGCGCGTGCCCGAGGCGCTCGGGCTCGACGAGCTGTTCTTCCTCCGGATGCACCAGCCGGCCGGCCTCGACGAGCGGACGCTCACCAAGTCCTTCAACCTCAGCCGCGTCCCCGTCCCCCACGGCGTCGCCGACGACGAGCACTACTGCCGGCGGTGGGCGGACAGCGTCGCGCTCAGGGAGCTGGACCGCCGCGAGGCGCGCGCAGCCGGCCGCGGCGAGCCCGCCGGGCCCGGCGGAGACGTCGTCGTGGTCGCGCAGCGCCAGCACTTTCTCGCCGAGAACGCCGAGTTCTTCGTCGTCTCGGTCGCACGGCCGCTCTCGCTGCAGCCCGGCATGCACTCCGCCGTCTCGCTCGGCGTGCTGCGGACGCGCGCCCCGCGCCGCCGCATCCGCTTCTGGGACGACCCCGCCCTGCCCGTCGTGGACGTCTCGCTGACGTGCGAGCGGTGCCCACTCGCGGACTGCCGCGTCCGCGCCGCGCCGCCGCGCCTCGTCGACGACGCGGCCGAGCGGCGGACGGCTGCGCTCGCGCGTCTGGGCGCAGGGACGTGAAACGAAGGCGGGGCAGCCTCCCGAAAGAGACTGCCCCGCGGCGTCGGCATCTGCGGGCGGGCCCGCAGGGCAGACTTACATGGCCGTCGTCGTGTCGGCCTCCGTGTCGAGGCCGTCGACGCCGTCCTGGACCGTCTCGGCGCTGTCGCGGATGGCGTCGGCCTCGGCGTCGACCGAGTCCTCCATGGCAGTGCCCTCGGCCATCGTCTCCATCGAGTCGGCCATGCCCTCGGCGACCTCCGTGCCCGCCTCAGCGGCGGTCTCGGCCGGCGTGTCGGTGTTGCAGGCGGAGAGGGGGAGGGCCAGCGCGAGGGCCAGCAGTGCAATCTTGTTCATGGCTGTGTGCGGAGGTGAGCCGCGGTTGGGTGAGCAGCCTCCCGGCAGGGATTGCCGGGCCGCCGGGCGGGTATCGTGCCCGGAGCGGAAGCATCAACGTAGCCATATTCCCGAGAGATGCGCGTTCTCACAAACCTAACATGTAGCACGACGCCCGCCGGCTCGCGAGAGCCGGCGGGCGTCGCCAGGTCAGGGAGGCGTCGGGCCTCACATGGCCGTCGAGCCGGCGAGCTTGGCCCCGGCGGCGCTCAGCGCGCCGCCGAGCGTCTGCAGACCGGCCTGCGACGACGACGAGGCCGTCGCGGCCGAGGCCGTCGTCTGCTCGCCGAGGCTCTTCAGCGTCGCCCCGAGCGCGGCGTTGTCGATCGGCTGCGCGGCGAGGTCCAGCTTGAGCGTCTCGAGCGACGCGCGGATCGGGGCGAAGCGCTCGCCCTCGAGCTTGGCGATCCAGCCGTCGATGTTGGCGACCGCGGCCGTGGGCGACATCGCCGTGATGTCCGAGCCGGCCGCCGCGATCGTGCCGTCGACGGTGACGTCGGAGCCCGCCGGGGTCGTCGCGCCGGGCGTGACGCCTTCGGCCGTTCCCGGGGTGGTCGCCATCGGCTCGCCGTTGGTCACGGCGGGATCTGCGCTCGGGACGGTCGTGACGGTCGTATCGACCGTGTCGGCGGCGTCGTCGCCGCCGCACGCGGCGAGCGGCAGCGCGAGCGCGAGCAGAAGGAATCGGGTGGACATGGGAGTGTGGGTGAGAAGAGAGAGGAGGGCCAGGTGCCCGGTGCAGATTCCCAACCGGTTGTTCCTGCGCCGTGTTCGGCGGACCGGACAATTTTTTTCAGCGCCCGGATTTTCCTGAGTTTCGTCTCGGGGGGGATCACTAGCCGGAGCCGTCACCCGACCGGCGTGACGGCGTCGGCACCGGCCTCGCCCGTCCGGATGCGGACGACCTGCTCGACGGGCAGCACGAACACCTTGCCGTCGCCGACCTCGCCCGTGCGCGCGCCGGCGAGGACGGCCGCGATGGCCGGCTCGACGAAAGCGTCCGACACGCCGATCTCGAGCCGGATCTTGTCCGTGAGCTCCATCTTGACGGTCGTCCCGCGGTAGGTCTCGACGGTCTCGGTCTCGCCGCCGTGGCCCTGCACGCGCGAGACGGTGAGGCCGCGGACGTCGGCGGCGTAGAGGGCGGCGAGCGTCTCGGCGAGACACTCGGGGCGGATGATGGCGACGATCAGTTTCACGCGGAGACGGGGCGAGCGACGGGTGCGGGGGCCGGGCGGGACTCGGCGTCGAGCAGCAGGATCGCGCCCTCGCCCTGCGCATAGGCCTCCTCGCCATGCTCGCTCAGGTCGAGGCCGACGCCCTCGCTGCGCGCGTCGGCTCGGAGGTCGGTGACGAGCGCGAGCGCCTTGAGGAGCCCGAACGAGACGGCTCCGCTGTAGGCCGCGACGGCGACGAGCGCGACCGCCTGAAGGCCGACCTGCGCCGGGTTGCCCGCGAGCAGGCCGTCGGCCGTCGCGCCCCACGCGCGCTCGGCGAAGACGCCCGTCAGCAGCGCCCCGACGACGCCG
>JAYWIE010000213.1:0-12947 GCA_043789155.1 Rubricoccaceae bacterium
GGCGGCGTCGGCAAGACGACGACCGCCGTGACGCTGGCCGCCGAGGCGGCGCTGCGCGGGCTCGACGTGCTGCTCGTCGACGCCGACCCGCAGGGCTCCGCGACGGAACAGCTCTTTCCGGCGGGCGTGCCCGAGACCGGCCTGAGCGACCTGCTCACCGGCGGGGCGACGTGGCGCGAGTCGATCTCGACGGCGCGGGCGGCGGGCGCGCTCGGCGAGGGGTCGGGCCGGCTCGACGTCCTCGCCGGCGACGACGGGCTGATGCTCGTCGAGTCCCAGCTTAACGAGGAGCCCGACCCGCGGCGGCTCGCGCGGCACGTGCGCAAGGTGCGCGGGACGGGGGCCTACGACCTCGCCGTGATCGACGGGGCTCCGGGCGTGGGGCTGCTCGTCGTGAACGTGATCGCGGCGTCCGACCTCGTCGTGTGCCCCGTCTCGCTGACCTCGACCTCGATCCGGGGCGTGCAGCGGCTGCGGGCGCTGATGGCGCAGGCGGAGGGCGCGCTCGGCGCGGCCCCGCGCGTGCTGTACCTGCCGACGATCGCCGATGCGCGCAGGCGCGAGACGGCCGAGCTGCTCGGCTCGCTCGCCGGCTTCGGCGCGTTCCCCGACGGAGACCTGCTGCCGCCGATCCGGAGCTCGGCCGCGCTCAGCCGGGCGTTCGGGCTCGGTGAGACGATCCAGGAGCACGACCCGAAGAACCGGGCCGGGGCCGACTACGCCGCGGTGTACGGGCTGCTCGTCACGGCCGGCCTGGTGCCGGCCTCTCCTTCCACCTGATCCGAGACACCGATGGGCAAGTCCACGGCCGACGCCGCCACCGCCAAGCTGTTCGGAGCGCCGACGCGCGCGCCGAAGACGCCGTCTGCGGCTCCACCTGCGGTACCGTCTGCGGCACCGACTGCTGCCTCGCCGCCGCCAGCCACGCCGGCCCCTCGTCCGGCCCCTCGTCCGGCCGGGGCGGCCGCTGTATCACCCGCCCCGACCAGACGGTCCGTTCCGGCCGCCCCTGCGCCGAAGCGGGCTGCGGCAACACCGGGGCGAGTTACGACGCCGCCGGCCAGGAAAGCGGTCGCCGAATCGCCCCGCCCCGCGGCCGAGGAGACGCGCAACACCGGCAACTACCTCGGACAGAGCCTGTACCTGTACAAGGGCGTCGAGGCGCGGAAGCTGAGCGTGTACGTCGAGCCGTCGCTCGCGGCGGGGCTGCGGATGGCGGCGGCGTCGGGCGCGGACCCGCGCGGGAGCGACATGAGCGAGATCGTCGACACGCTGCTGCGCGAGAACGGGTACGCCGACTGGCGTCCGCCGGCGTCGTGACATCAGCAACAGTCGCCTCATCACTCAGTCACTTGAAGTGACTCATCGTTCAGTCACTTGCTCGGCCGCAGCCTGTCACGCCGAGGCGTCGAAAAGCGTGGCCGGGGCGTCCGCCGCGCCGGGCATCCCGGCATCGGGCAGGGGAGCCGCCTTCCTCCTGGCTTTCGAGGCGTGTCCCGCCCGCGCCGTCGCCGGGAGCGCGTCGCGGCGGAGCGACTCGTGGTAGAGGCTCCGGATCAGGAGGCTTCCGCGGCCGTGCGTTCGCGCCACAGGCCGAGGAGCGCCTCGCGGAGGGAGAGGCGGGCGGCAGGAGAGGCCTGGTCCAGCTTCCGGACGAACGGGTCGAGGCGCGCGTGCGCCTCCGCCTCGGCCGCGGCGCGCTCGGTCTCGGAGCGGGTCCGCCACCACGACTGAAAGGCCCGGCCGTCAGGCGTGTCGGCCGTAGCCGGTGCGGGGTGGAAGTCGAGTCCGGCCTGCGCGGGGTCGCGCGGGCGAGCCCGTGCGGCACTCCGGGCGGCGATCTGCCGCGTGGCCGTGCCGGACGACGGATTGAGGGTCGGGCGTGCGGCCTGCTCGGCCTCGGTCCGCTCGCGGATGTGGAGCCGGATCGCCGTCGGGGCGCGGCCCTTCTTGGTGACGTCGTAGGTGACGACGTGGTCTGTGTAGCGGGCGATCTCCTTGACGGCCTGGTCGAGGATGCGGCGCTTGAAGTCGTAGAAGCGCGGGTACTTCTCGACGACGTCGAGCACCTCCCGGAGGTCGTCCAGGTCGATCGTGCGGTGGCCGATGTCCTGGAACTGCATCGCCATCTCGTAGATGCGGACCGAGTAGGGCGACTGGAAGCGGAGGACGTGCCCGAGCATGTAGCGCGTGAAGCGGCGCTTGAGCTGGAGCAGGAACGGGCGCATGTCCGGGTTGAACCGGGCGCGGATGTGGCCCGGATGCGGCTCCACGAACGAGAGCAGGTTGTAGCCGCGCCAGCGGCCCGCCTCGGTGCGGACGTAGATCTTCTGGTCGAGGAGCACCTCGGCCGCCTCGGCTGCGCGCTCGTAGTAGGCCTTCGAGGAGAGGCCCGACTGGTCGACGAGGTCCGCGGTGTCGATGCGCTGGATGCCGAAGTCCTCGTCGTCGGGATCGAGCTGCGCGATCATCAGCAGGACGAGCCGCTGCTGGAGGGCGGTCCAGTCGTAGCGGGCGTTGACGAGGTCGTTCGACTTGACGACCCAGTCGCGGCGGGCCGCGGCGGTCGAGGCGAGAGCAGACACGGCGCGCACGGGCGTAGGACTTCCACATTACGAGGCGCGAGCGGGAGAGGCTAGCGCGACCCTCAATCTGTCGTTCGAGCGGTCGCCCAAACGGCCCTTGCCGGGCCCTCCGCGCCGGTCGGACCCTCAATCTGTCGTTCGGGAGACGGCAGGGCTCGGCTCGGGCGACCCTCAATCTGTCGTTCGACCCCCAATCTGTCGTTCGGGAGAGGGCCGAAACCTGGCCAGGAGCACAGGGAGACGGATTCGGGCCGGGAGGCTGCGCCGGACCCCCAATCTGTCGTTCGGGCGCGTGCGACCCTCAATCTGTCGTCTGGGAGCCCTCAATCTGTCGTCCGAGAACCCCCAATCTGTCGTTCTAAACCCTCAATCTGTCGTTCTAAACCCTCAATCTGTCGTTCGGCGTGCCCGGATCCGGTTGCGGCGCAACAAGATACGGGCGACCCCAAAGCCTTTCAAAGCCTTTCAAACCTCAAAGAACAAAGGGGGGATGGGAAGGGGAAAGACGAAGAAGGCAGACGAGCCCGTCGGCAGCGCATCCCGTCGGCAGCACCTCCAGCCAGTACCTCCAGGCGCAATGCCCAGCCGCTCCTCCGCAGCAGGCCCTCCGCGGCACACGTCGTGGCACTCGGCACGCCTCCGGCGAGACAGACAGCACAGGAGCGCCCCTGAGCGACGCAGACCGTCCAGACCGAGTGAGGGTGGGGCGGGAGACGTACGCGCTGTGAGCAGGCCCTAGCGGGCGCACACGGGGCCTTGTCACCGGGGGTCAGAGGCGAAGCGTGAACACCGTCCGGATGTCGGGCTCAGACGCGACGGTCAGCGTACCGCCGTGGAGCCGGGCGATCCGGTGGGCGAGGCTCAGCCCGATGCCGCTCCCGCCCGGTTTGGTCGAGAAGAACGGGACGAAGACGCGCTCGCGGATTTCGGAGACCAGCCCGGGGCCGTTGTCGGCGACCTCGACGACGGGCCGGCCCGAAGGCCCGGCGTAGGCGCGCAGCTCGACGTGACCGCCAGGCCGCCCACCGACGGCCTCAGCCGCGTTGAGGGCGAGGTTGACGAGCGCCTGCTCGACCATCTCCAGGTCGGCCACGATCTCGAGCCCGGTCGGGTTCGCGTGGACAGAGACCGAGAGCCCCGGCGTGCCCGCGCGCGTCAGCGCCGCGACGTCGCCGAGAAGCTCGGCGGCTCGGATCACGCGAGGCACCGGCTGAGGCAGGCGCGCGAGCGTCTGGTACGCGTCCACGAAGGCGACGAGGCCGCGGCTGCGCCGCTCGATGGTCCCGAGGGCCTCGCGGACGTCGTCGCCCCGGTCGAACGGGCCGGCGGCGTCGAGGAGGGTGCGCGCCGTGCCGGCGAGCGAGGCGATCGGAGCGACCGAGTTCGCGATCTCGTGCGTGAGCACGTGCGTGAGCCCCTGCCACGCCTCGAGCTCGCGCGCTTCGAGCTCTTCGCGGATGTCCTGGAGCGAGACGAGCGTGTGCGCCTCGCCGGAGACCGTGAAGCGGGTGGCGTAGGCCACGAGTTCCTGCGGGGCGCGCTCCTGCGAGCCGTCCGCGTGGCCCAGCCGGACGAGGGTCCGCTCGCCGACCACGAGAGCCGAGAGCGCCCGAGCGGCGTCGGGGGTGCGAGCGGCGAGCGTCGCGAGCGAGCGCGGGCGCGGGACGCCGAGCGTGCGTCCGGCGGCGAGGTTGAACAGCGTCACCGTGCCGTCGGCCCGGAACGCGACGAGGGCGACGCCGACATGCCGGACGACCGCCTCCAGGTAGCCGGCCTGCTCCTCGCGCTCGGCCCGGATGCGGCGGAAGGCCTCGCCGACCGTCTCGAACGCCTCCGCGAGCGCGTCAAGGAGCGGATCCCCGCCGGACGCGGAGAAATGCCCGGAGGCGTCGTCGTAGCGGACGCCTTCGAGAAAGCGCCGGACGTCGCGGGCGGGCCGCTCGGCTGCGCGCACGAGGCCGGCCCCGGCCCACGCGGCGACACCGACGAGCCCGAGCACGGCGACCCAGCCCGCGGTGCCCCCGCGTGCCGCAGCGACACCGGCCGCCGCTGCCGCGCACGCCACGAGGGCGAGGCGGGCAACGAGGCGGACGCGGGCGCGCCGCCAGACACGGGCAAGGGGCATGGGGGAGAGGGGGCTAGTGTCACGAGCATTCGCTCGTGAGCCAGTGGCCAGCAGGCAGTGGCCAGTGGCAGATCAAAAACGATGATTTCAGCGCACGTCTAGGCCTACAGCGCCACGCGGTTGATGTGAAGCAGCGGGCAGTCCAGTCTGAATCCCTCTCTGCCCTGACGGGCATCCGGTCAGGTCCGGGTGTCCCGGCGGGTATCCCGGTCCCCTGAGGGGAGAGAAAACGCTGACTCAATGCCTGCCTCAGTCCAGATGCGTCACGCTGTGCGACCAACCACGAACCATACCAGTACTGCTCGGACTTCTCGGCGTTAGGTACTCTACAGGCCATACTTCTCGATGCGGCGGTAGAGCGACTTCCGAGTGAGGCCGAGCTCCTCGGCGGCGTGCGTGACGTTGCCGCCGTGCTTCGCGAGGGCGCGCCGGACGGCCGCGTGCTCGATGAGCTCGAGGTCCAGGCTGTCGACCGTAAGGCTGGACGCCAGCGCGGACGCCGGCGCGGGCGGGGCCGAGGCCGAGAACTGGAGGTCGCCCGCGCCCACGGCGTCGCCGTCGGTGAGGATGACCGCGCGCTCGACCGTGTGCTGGAGCTCGCGGACGTTGCCGGGCCAGCCGTAGGCCCGCATCCGCGCCCGCGCAGCCGGCGTGAATCCGCTGACGTCGCGGCTGTACGCCCGCGCGTAGCGGCCGAGAAAGTGGTCGGCGAGCAGGTCCAGGTCGCCCTCGCGCTCGCGCAGCGGCGGCAGCCGGAGCTCGACCGTGTTGATGCGGTACAGGAGGTCCTGACGGAAGGCCCCCGAGGCGACGCGCTCGTGGACCGGGGCGTTCGTCGCGCTCACGAGGCGGACGTCGACCGGCCGCGGGCGCGACTCGCCGACCCGGACGACCTCGCGGCGCTGGAGCACGGCGAGGAGCTTGGCCTGCTCGGCCGGCTCCGCGTTGCCGACCTCGTCGAGAAAGAGCGTCCCGCCGGCTGCCGCCTCGAAGCGGCCTTCGCGGTCGGCTGCGGCACCCGTGAAGGCCCCCTTCGCGTGGCCGAACAGCTCGGACTCGAACAGACTCGGCGGGACCGCGCCGAGGTCGACCGTCACGAGCGGCCCCGCGGCGCGGCGCGACTGCGCGTGGATCGCCTGCGCGACGAGCTCCTTGCCAGTCCCGTTCTCGCCGAGCAGGAGCACGTTCGCGTCCGTCGGGGCCACCTTGCGGACGGTCTCGTAGACGGCCCGCATCGCCGCGCTCTCGCCGACGAGGCCGGCGGCGAGGCCGGCGACGGCCGGACGACCGGCGGCGGGGCGCGCGTCCTGCGGGGCCGCCTGCTCCCGCGTCTGGCGGAGCCGCGCCGCGGCCTCGACGGCGGCGAGGAGCCGCTCGTTGGACCACGGCTTCGTGACAAAGTCCGCCGCGCCGTGCTTCATCGCCCGCACGGCGAGGTCGACGTCGCCGTAGCCCGTGACCATCACCACGACGACGTCGGGGTCGATGCGCCGCGCGTTGTCGAGCCACTGCAGGCCCTCGCGTCCCGACGAGGCGTCGCGGCTGAAGTTCATGTCCAGCAGGACGCAGTCGTAGCGCGTCTCGCGGAGGAGCGTCGGCAGCGCGGCCGGGCCGGTCGCGGTGTGGACCGTCTCGACGCGGCCGCGCAGCAGCAGCCGGATGGCCGTGAGCACGTCCTCGTTGTCGTCGACGACGAGGACGGCGGAGGCGATGGGGGAGGGCATGAAGCGGGGGCAGAGCGTGACGAGGCTACGCGCAAACGCCGTGCGCACCAACCGGCGCGCCTGCCCGGCGTCCCTGGCACGTCCGGGCGTGCGCGGGCGCACGGCCGGTGTGCGCGAGCGCACACCGGGACGGCCCGAAACGGGCAGAAACCGGAGCCGGGGCCAGCGGCACGGCCCTTGACGGATCGCCGTTGTCCCACCGACGCCCCCGATGGACTCCACAGTTGCCCCGCCGCCTGCCGCTCGAAACGGAACCGAGCCGTCCGCCCCCCCGGCTGCCGGGTCCGTCCTGTCGCGCCCCGTCGGGACGGGCGAGGGCGTGGACCGGCGTCGGCCGCGGCGGCGCGTGACGCCGGGCCGGGTCGCGGCGCTGCTCGGCGCGAGTGCGGCCGTCGTCCTCGGCGTGTGGGCCGTGTGGGGGCAGCCCGAGGGGCAGGCCCTCCGCGTCGACGCGGACCGGCTGACCGTCGCGACGGTTACGGACGGCCCGTTCCAGGAGTACGTCGCCGTGACCGGGACCGTCCACCCGCTGCGGACGGTCTTCCTCGACGCCGTCGAGGGCGGGCAGGTGGTCCGGCGCCACGTCGAGGAGGGCGACATCGTCCGGGCCGGGCAGGTGCTGTTCACGCTCCGCAACGACGACCTCGCGCTCGACGTGATGGGGAGCGAGGCCCAGATGGAGGAGCAGGCGGCGCGGCTGCGCGAGAACCGGCTCCAGATGGACCAGTCCGCGCTCGACCTCGAGCAGCAGGTCGCCGAGCTCGACTACACCGTGACGCGGCTCGAGCGCGACGAGGCGCGCCTGGCCGGCCTCGTCGCGAGGGATGCGTCGCCCCAGAAGGACCTCGACGCGGTTCGCGACGAGCTCGCCTACGCCCGCCGCCGGCGCGCGCTCACGGGCGAGGGCCAGCGCCAGCAGGCGTCCCAGCGGACCGTCCAGAGCCGCGACATGGCCGCGTCGGTCGGCCGGCTGCGCGAGAACCTCGCGCTCGTGCGGCGGTCGTCGGCGAACCTGACGGTCCGCGCGCCCGTCGGGGGCCAGATCACGGGCGTGCAGGTCGAGGCGGGCGAGCTCAAGGTGCAGGGCGCGCGCCTGGGCCAGATCGACGTGCTCGACGAGGTGAAGGTCCGCGCGCTCGTCGACGAGGCCTACCTGCCCCGCGTGGCACCGGGCCAGCGGGCGACGGCGACCGTCGGCGGGGCGGAGTACGCGCTCGTCGTGCGGACGGTCTACCCCGAGGTGACCGCGGGCCGCTTCGAGACCGAGCTCGTCTTCGACGGCGCGGCCCCGCCGGACGCGCGCCGCGGGCAGTCCGTGCGGCTGCGGCTCGAGCTCGGCGAGCCCGAGCCGGCGCGGCAGCTCGCCCGCGGCGGCTTCTACGGCGACACCGGCGGCCAGTGGGCGTTCGTGCTCACCGAGGGCGGCCGCGCAGCCGTCCGGCGTCCCATCGAACTCGGCCGCCAGACGCCGCGCACCTTCGAGGTGCTGTCCGGCCTGCAGCCCGGCGACCGCGTCGTGGTGTCGTCCTACGCCGCGTTCGGCGACGCCGAGCGGCTCGTGCTCGACTGACGCCCGGCAGCCCGTAGGGGCACAGCACGCTGTGCCCCTACGGGCTGCCGGGCTGACCATCCATTCAACCCCTCGATCCTGATGTCCGACGTGCCCCTCATCCTCACCCACGACCTCCGCAAGGTCTACGCGACCGACGAGGTCGAGACGGCGGCGCTCAACGGCGTCTCGCTCACAATCCAGCCCGGCGAGTTCGTCGCCGTGATGGGCCCGTCGGGCTGCGGCAAGAGCACGCTGCTGAACCTCTTCGGGCTGCTCGACCGGCCCAGTTCGGGCTCGTACCTGCTGGCGGGGGAGGAGGTAGGCCACCTGCCCGAGCGCGAGCGGGCGCGGCGGCGGCGCGGCGCGCTCGGCTTCGTCTTCCAGAGCTTCAACCTCATCGACGAGCTGACGGTCTTCGAGAACGTCGAGCTGCCGCTCGTGTACCTCAAGGCCTCGAAGGCCGAGCGGCGCGAGCGCACCGAGGCGGCCCTCGACCGCGTCGGGATGGCGCACCGCCGCGGGCACGCGCCGCAGCAGCTCTCGGGCGGGCAGCAGCAGCGCGTGGCCATCGCCCGCGCCGTCGTCGCGGCTCCTCGGCTGCTGCTCGCCGACGAGCCGACGGGCAACCTCGACTCCAAGAACGGGCAGGCCGTGATGGACCTTCTCGCCGAGCTCAACGCCGCCGGGACGACGATCGTGATGGTGACCCACTCGCCGTCCGACGCCGAGTACGCGCAGCGCGTCGTCAACCTGTTCGACGGGCGCGTGGTGAGCGAGCACGCGATGGAGCCCACTTTTGCCGGGCCGGTTGCGGTCCGTGCCGAGTCCGCCTGAGCCACACGCCCCACCCGGCACGACCATGAGAGCCCACAACCTCAAGATTGCCCTGCGGACGCTCCGCCGCGACCGTGCGTACGCGCTCCTCAACGGGGCCGGCCTCGCGCTCGCGCTCGCGTGCTGCCTGCTCGTCGGGATGTTCGTCCGCGCCGAGCGGCAGGTGGACACGTTCCACCCGCACGCCGACCGGCTCCGGGCCGTCTCGGTCACGGACGTGCTCGACGCGGCGGAGCCCGGCCTCTCGACTCCGATGCCGCTCGCGGCGGCCCTCGAGAGGCACACGGCCGTCGACCGGGCGGTCGTGACGAGTTCGGCCGGCGTCGACGCGGTCCGGGTGCCAGGCCAGGAGGGGATTCACCGCGTGCGCGTCCAGACGGTCTCGGACGGGTATTTCGACCTGTTCGGGTTCCGGCTCGTCCACGGTGACCGCGCGCGCGTGTTGAGCGAGCCTGGCATCGTCCTCTCCGAGCGAGTGGCCCTCCGGCTCTTCGGGGACCCGGCTCCGCTCGGGCAGACGCTCACGCTGGAGCGCTACCAGGACACGCTGAACGTCGCCGTGACCGGGATCGTGGCCGACTCGTCCGGCCGGTCCAGGCTCGACGCCGAGGCCCTGCTCTCGGTCGCGTCGCTCCCCGAGGACAACCGCGGGGGGTGGCAGATGAGCGGGTCGGCGACCTTTCTGCGTCTCGCGCCCGGCCGGACCGACGCCGACCTCGCGCCCGCCTTCGCCGCCGTCGCGGCTGAGCACTACGCCGAGCGGGACGTGCCGCCTGCGTACGGCGTCGTCCCGCTCGGTGCCCTTCACCTCAGCGAGATCTCGCCAGCCGACGGGTTCCGCGGCGACGCCGGCTCCCTGCGGTTCTTCTCGACAGTCGCCGGGTTCGTGCTCCTGCTCGGCGCGATCAACTACGTCAACCTCGCGACCGCGCGGGCGGCGCGGCGGGCACGCGAGGTCGGCGTGAGGAAGGCCGTCGGGGCGGGACGGGGGCAGGTGGCGGCGCTGTTTCTGGTTGAGGCCGTCGTGCTCGCCGGCCTTGCCGGCGTGGCATCCCTCGCGCTCGCGCTCGTCCTCCGGCCCGGCTTCAATGCCCTCTTCGGAGCCGACCTCGGACCGGGCGATGTCGACGCGCCGTTCGTGCTCGCCGCGCTCGGCCTCGCGCTCGCGACCGGGCTCGTGGCCGGCGTCTACCCCGCGCTCGTGCTCTCGAGCGTTCAGCCCGTCAGCGCACTCCGGGGCACGACCGGAAGCGGCCGACCGGCCGCAGCGAGGCTCCGGCAGGCCCTCGTGGTCGTCCAGATAACGGTCGCCGTCGGGCTCCTCGCCGGGACCGGTGTGGTCGTCCGTCAGATCGCATACGCCCAGACCGAAGACCCGGGTTACGACGCCGACAACCTCGTCGTGCTCGACCTCGTCTCGGCCCGGCTCACGCCGCGCTGGGAGGCCGCCCTGAGCGCCGTCCGCGCGCTGCCGCAGGTTGAGGCCGCCGTCGCGACGCAGAACTACCCCACCAACGCCGAGGGCTTCTACGCCGACGACATCGACGGCCGGGCCGTCTCGTTCCGGACCGTCGAGGGCGAGCCGGACTACCTCCGCACCATCGGCGCGCGCGTCGTGGCAGGCCGGCTGCTCGACGGCCGCGCGAGCGACCGGACCGGGGCCGTCGTCTTCAACGAGGAGGCCGTCCGCGAGCTGGGCTGGGGGCCGCCGGCCAAGGCGGTCGGCCGCGAGTTCACCTTCAACGGAGCCGCGTGGACCGTCGTCGGCGTCGTGGCGGACCAGCACCTCGCGACGTTCCGCGAGCCCATCGACCCGATGCGCGTGATTGTCCCCGAGCCGTGGGAAGGCCAGTCGCTGAGCTACCCGGCGCTCCTCGTCCGCCTGCGGCCGGGTGGGCTGGCGACCGGCGTCGACGGGATACGGGCGGCGCTCGCGGGGCTCGGAGCCGAGTCCGAGGCTGATGTCCAGTTTCTCGACGAGCGCGTGGCCGGGCTCTACGCCTCTGAGCGGCGCCTCGGCGGCGTCCTCGCGGCGTTCGCCGGCGTGGCTGTCCTCATCGCGTGCCTCGGTCTGTTCGGGCTCGCGTCCTACACGGCCGAGCGGCGGACGAAGGAGATCGGCGTCCGCCGCGTGCTCGGCGCGAGCGTCCGGCAGGTCGTGCTGCTGCTGACGCGCGAGTACGTCGTCCTGGTGGCCGTTGCCGCGCTCGTCGCCGTGCCCGCCTCGGTGTGGGCGATGAGCCGGTGGCTCGACGGCTTCGCCTACCGGACGCGCCTCGACCCGGGCCTGTTTGCCGGGGCGGTCGCGGTCGCCTTCGTCTTCGCCGTCGGTGCTGTCGGCGGGCAGGCGCTGCGCGCGGCCCGCCGCGACCCCGCCCGCTCCCTCCGGTCCGAGTAGCATCTCGCCCGTTTCCCTCGATCCGATGCCCTTCGCCGTCCGCGCCGCCGTGCGCACCCTCCGCCGCCGCCCCGGCGACGCGCTCGTCAACGGCCTCGGGCTGTCGCTCGGGCTGGCCTGCTGCGCACTCATCGCGCTCCACGTCTCCGCCGAGCGCGGCGCGGACCGCCAGCACACGCACGGCGACCGCATCGTGCGCCTCGGCGTGGACCTCACCGATGCCGGCGGGACCGTGCAGGGGCTGGCGTCCGTCCCGCGGCCGCTGCTCGCCGTCGTCACCGGCGACGCCGCGGTAGAGGCGGTGGCGGGCGCGGCGTCCAGCAGGCTCCGGGTCCCAGGGCCCGGCGGGACGCAGACGGTCGACGTTCTCTTCGCCGGCGCGGATTTCCTGGCCGTCCTCGACGGCTTCCACCTCGTCGCGGGCGACGCGCGGACCGCCCTTGCCGAGCCGAACGGCATCGTCCTTACCGAGGCGACGGCCGCGCGCCTCGGTGCCTCGGCGCTCGGGTCGGTGGTGGAGGTCGACGACGGCGGGCCGTACACCGTCACGGGCATCGTCGCCGACGGCGGCCGGTCGCACCTCGCCTTCGACGGGCTCGTGTCCTTCTCGACGCTCCCGGCCGGCTGGGCCGACGGTGCCTGGGGGCAGTTCGACCTCACACTCTACGCCCGCCTGCGGCCCGGTGCAGACCGCGCGGCGCTCCTCCGGCGCCTTCAGCGGACCTTTGACAGCGGCATCGGCGCCGCGATGGCCGACGGTGGGCAGCACTCGACCCTGATCACGCAGCCGCTGCGCGGCATCTACCTCGCCGGCGACGGCCGCCTCGCGGGGCCGACGGACCGCGCGGGCTCGCCGGACCTGCTGCGACTGCTGAGCCTCGTCGGCCTGTTCGTGCTCGCCATCGCCGTCGTCAACTTTGTCAACCTCGCGACGGCGCGGAGCGCGGAGCGGGCGCGCGAGACCGGCGTCCGCAAGGCCGTCGGGGCGGGCCGCGGCGGGCTCGTCGCGCAGTTCCTGGCCGAGGCGGTCGTGCTCGCGGCCCTGTCGGGCGTCGCCGCGCTCGGCCTCGTCGCCCTCGCGCTGCCGGGCTACGACGCCCTCACGGACGCCGGGCTGACGCTGGCCGACCTGTTCGCGCCCGCGACGCTCGCGACTGGTGCCGCGCTCGTCGTGGGCGTGGGTTTGCTCGCGGGGGCGTACCCCGCCCTCGTGCTGTCGGGCTTCCGGCCGGCCGAGACGCTCCGCGGGCAGGTGCACGCCGGCCCCCGCGCCGCACGCCTGCGCAGCGGCCTCGTCGTGTTCCAGTTCGCCGTCTCGACCGTGCTCCTCGTCGCGACGCTCGTCGTCGGGGCACAGCTCGACACCCTCCGCGCCGCCCCGACGGGCTTCGACCGCGACGGCGTGCTCCTCGTCCCGATGGCCGACGTGGGCGCGCAGACGCGCCTCGACCTCAAGGCCGCCTTCGCGGGCGTCGCCGGCGTCCGCGCCGTTGCGCTGACGTGGGCACCGCCGACCGAGACCGGCTGGGAGTCGCAGCAGGTCGCGGCGCGCGGTGCCTCGGGGGCGACCCAGAACATGGAGACCGTCATCGCGGACGCTGATTACGCCCGCGCGCTCGGCCTGCGCGTGGCTGCGGGCCGCGACCGCTCGCCGAGCGTCGCCTCGGACGCGGAGTCCGCCGTGCTCCTGAACGAGGCCGCCGCGCGCGCGCTCGGATGGACGCCCGAG
>JAYWIE010000214.1:0-3574 GCA_043789155.1 Rubricoccaceae bacterium
GACGGCGACCGACAGCGCGATCTCGGCGGCCCCGTCCGCGTCGACGAGGGCGAGGTCGGCGAGCGCGTTCCACGCCGCGTCCGAGTCGCCTGCGACGACGGCGAACCGGACGAGTAGCCCGAGCCCTCGCGCCCGGTGCGACTCGGCGACGGCACCCGTCCCGGCCTCGCCCGCGAGCGCCTGCGCCACCGCGGATGCCTCGGCATAGCGGCGCTGCCCGGCGAGCCCGAGCGCGAGGGCCCGCCTCCCCCACGGCCGGCCCGGACCAGCCACGGCGGTCGTCTCCACGGCCCAGCCCATCAGGCCGGGCAGCCGGACCGTTGCGAGGGCCCGGCCGGCCGCCTCAGAGACAGCGAGCCGGTCGTCGTCGCCTGTCGCGAGCCCGTACGCCTGCACGATCTGCTCGCCGGCGAGCGTGCTGTCGATGGACTGCAGGAGCCCGTCGGCCTGGGCCAGCAGCGCCTGCACGCCCGGACTGACACGGGCACCGCTCAGTGACACGGTGGCGCGCACGCTAGCAGCGCCCGGCCCTGACCCTCTCGCGGCCGGCCCACCGCCGGGGCCCGCCGAGGGCGGTGCGAGCAGGATCGGATCGATCGAGACGAGGCTCGACCCGTCGGCATCGGTCTGGATGAGGGACCGCTGGTCCGTCCCCCAGTAGTTGTGCTCCGCCAGCACCTGCGCGCCCTGGTACGCCGCGGCGTCGTAGACGGCGTCCGTAGCCGTGCCGCTGTTCAGGCTGAAGTCGTGCTGCCCGACCTGGTGCGTCTGCGGGCACGGTGGCGTCTTGCACGTCAGGACGGCCTCCGTGCTGACGACGCCTCCGGGCTGCTTGCCGGTCCCGGTCGCGTAGAGCCCGCCCGTGTTCTGGAGCAGACGAACGGCTTCCACGGGTGCGGTCGGCCCGCCGCTGCCGGCGAGCGGCCGGAGCACGTCGATGCGGGCACCCGACGCCGCGCGCAACCCTGGACCCGTGTTGTTTCGAATGCGCCCCCCCTGAACGTATGCACTCGACGCATTTCCGCTGACCGCGATTCCTACGGCGTTCTGGAAGATTTCCACGCGGTCGCTGTTGACGTCCAGACGGGCCCCTGAGTCGATCCGGACGCCCGGTCCTGTAAGATTATTAAACACCTGCGACGTCCCGTCGAGCGCGATCACTGCCTGCGGTCCTGTCGCATAGAGGCCGCCGCCGCACCCGAGCGCGTCGCACGAGAAGTTCAGGCTCGTCGTGTTCTGCACGGCCCCGCCGTTCATCGTCAGCCGCCCGCCCGCCATCACGACGACTGCGGCAGGGCGATAGGTCACTCCCTGGACTCCGTTTACGACGGAACCAGCCCCCAGCGTGAGCCGGCCGCCATCTACGACCGTTACCCCCCTCCACGGTGCCGTACCGACCCTCGTCAGTGTCGCCCCCACGATGTCGAGTGTCTCACCCACCTCCAATTCGGGGGCCCGGACGACTAAATTAGGCACGTTCCACGACTGCGGCTGCAGGTAATCTGGGATCGAAAGGACGCGACGGAACCTGAAGTCTGGAATCAGAGACCCATTCGCTCGCACGGCGACGCCGGTGCTGATGAACTGCCCGATGGTACCGTACGTATTCTCACAAGATGATTTGCATGACGCATACAGATCGTATGGGAGAGTAAACACGTCTCCTCCAAGCGTGGTGTTTACATAATTTTGATTTCCCGTTCCCGACGTGACGTCATCCGTCTTGATGAGGATTCGTCCGTTCGAGAGAGTGAATGAGGTGTCGATGTTGCCACTGTTTGGGACAGGGCCGTAGAACTGAGGTGCAGCACTGTTGGGAGTCTGGAAGTAGCCAGCCCCGTCCCACGCGATTCGGAACGTCTGGGGCACTGTTGCTCCTGTCCCTGCTGGGGAGAACGATAGGACGTAGAACCTAAACGGAAGGAAGAGGCGCCCGTTCTGCATATAGGGCGTCGTAACCCCCTCATTTGTGTCGATGACAAAGTCGGCACAGTTTCCAGTCTCGGTGATGACGACATCCCAAAGATACTGACCGCTCAACGCATCCTTGATTTCCAGATACACGGCTCCGCCGGCCACGTCAACTACCCCCTCTGAGCCTCCCTGAAGGCATTCTTGAGCAGATGCTTCCGAGCCTGCGAAGACCACGAGAGCGATCAGGCTGAACATCCGGGTCGCGCGAGCAGCGAGCCCGCGGCGAGGCCGAGTTCGAGGGAAAGCGCTGTCACCGCTCGAAGCGGTTTGCGCAGAGAGAGAGAGAGAGAGCCATTGGCGTGCCGGAGGCAGGCTGAGGTCTGCAGGCGGTCGCGAAGTTTCCGCGGCGTCCGCCTGTAAACATAGGGCGTAGCACATCGGCTCCAGGCTTTGCGTCAGAAATAAATTTCGAGGCTGCACCAGATTCCCACCCCGCGTCACGGAGCGAACCTGTACCGTCCTCTGCGGCGTCGTCAGGGCACGGATACGCAGCGCCGAACCCGCTCGCGCCCGGCCGGGTTCATCTCCCACAACCCTGCCCCGACCTCATGCCCGCCGACCGCGACGCCGCCCTCTTCCGCACGCGCATCCTCGCGCTGCTCGCCGCACACCCGGACCGCGCCTACCGCCCGCACGAGATCGGCAAGGCGCTCGACGTGTCCAACCACGGCCGCTACCAGGCCATGCTCGAGGCCGTCGAGGCCCTGCGCGACGAGCGCGCGGTCGACATCGTCAAAGGCCGGTTGCAGCACCGCGCCAACCGCCCGGTCGAGGGCGAGGGCCGGCTCAGCGTCAACCCGCAGGGCTTCGGCTTCGTCGCGCTCGACGCCGGCGGCGAGGACGTCTACGTCCGCTCGGACAAGATGGGGACGGCCCTCCACGGCGACCGCGTCCGGGTCGCGTTCGCGGCCGGCACGCGGGGCGAGGGCTCGCGCGAGGGCGAGGTCGCCGAGGTCGTCGAGCGCGTCACCGTGCAGACCGTCGGCACGTTCGACGCCGCGCGCGCGGCCGGCTGGGTGAGCCCGGACGACCGCCGCCTCCCGCACGCCGTCTTCGTCGCGCAGGAGGACTGGAACGGGGCCACGACGGGCGACAAGGTCGTCGTGTCGCTGGACCGCTTCGACTCGCCGCGCTCCGGGCCCGAGGGCCGCATCCTGTCTATCCTCGGCCGCGCCGACGCGCCGGGCGTCGACGTGCTCGCGCTCGCGATGGCGATGGGCGTCCGCTCGGACTTCCCCGACGGCGTCGAGGCCGAAGCCGCAACGATCGACGCCGGCATCACGAAACGGGAGGTCGCGCGGCGGAAGGACCTGCGCGGCCTGCCGGTCTACACCATCGACCCCGAGGACGCCAAGGACTTCGACGACGCCATCCACACCCGCGACCTCGGCGACGGCCGGGTCGAGGTCGGCGTCCACATCGCCGACGTCAGCCACTACGTCGTGCCCGGCACGGCCCTGGACGCCGAGGCCTACGCCCGCGCGACGAGCACGTACCTCGTCGACCGCGTCATCCCGATGCTGCCCGAGGCGCTCTCGAACGGCGTCTGCTCGCTGCGCCCGCGCGAGGACAAGCTGACGTACTCGTGCGTCATGACCGT
>JAYWIE010000215.1:0-3573 GCA_043789155.1 Rubricoccaceae bacterium
CGATGCTCTCGCGCCTCACGACGCTCCGCAGGGCGCACGGCTGGCCGGGCGTCGCCGAGGCCGTCCACGCCGACCTGGGGCGCGCGGAGTGGCCGCAGACGCCCGAGCACGTCGAGCGGACCGCGGCCGAGGCCGGCGTCGCGCTCGTCGTCGTCCGCCGCGTCAAGGGCGACCTGCTCGCCCGCATCGAGGAGCGGATGCACACCGTCTCGACGCTCGACCCGACGCGCCCGGCGAAGCCGTTCTGGCCGTCCCCGATGCAGCGGTACTGCACGAGCGATCTGAAAAGGGGCCCGATCCAGAAGCACACGCGGACGCACCGGGGCGTCGTCGTCGTAAGCGCGCAGGGGATGCGCGCGGCCGAGTCGTCGGGCCGGGCGAAGAAGCCCGTCCTCACCGTCGACGAACGCATCTCGGCGAAGCACTTCGCCGGTCTCACGCCTGCCGAGGCCGTCGCGCTGCACCCCGAGCGCGGCGGCCGTCTCGTGCTCAACTGGCTCCCGCTCCACGACTGGACGGAAGCCGACGTCTGGAACGAGCTGGGCTCGAGCCTCGAGGATCTCGACCGGCGGCGGGCTGTCTTCGCGGCCGGCTTCCACGCCGTCGCCCTGCACGGCTGGGCCGCGCACCCGGCGTACATCCTCGGCAACGAGCGGCTGTCGTGCGCGCTCTGTGTGCTCGCGTCGCGCCGCGATCTCGTCAACGGCGCGCGGCACAACCCCGCCCTGCTTGCGGCCTACATCGCCTTGGAGAAGCGGTCGGGCTACACGTTCCGCGACGGGCTGAGCCTGTCCGAGATCGCGGCCGAGGCAACGGCATGACGTCCGACCGCGCCCGCGACATTCTCAACGCGGTCTCGCTCGGGCGGGGCACGGGGCACGTGTACACCGACGCCGAGGCCGCCTCCCTGCTCGCGCTCGCGCGGTCGCTCGCAGGCGTCGCCCGGGCCGTGCCCGGCCCGGCCCGGGCGGCGCTGACGGCCGCCTCCGGCGCAGCCGAGACGCCTGCGGCGCGTCCGGAGCGGCCCCGGCTTTCCCTCGTCGTTCTCGGCCGAGCGGCGTAACCTGCGGCGGGCCCGTATCCCCCTCTCCCCTGCTCGATGCGCCGCGCCGTCGCCTACCTCCGAGTGTCGTCCGAGCGGCAGGTCGGCAACACGTCCATCGCCGACCAGGCCGCGATGCTTCGCCGCTGGGCGAGCGCCCGCAGCGTCGAGATCGTCGCGACGTTCGAGGACGACGGCAACAGCGCCCGCGTCGGCGTCGGGGCCGTCGAGTCGTTCGACCGCCGGCCGGGCTGGGTCGCCCTCTCGGGCTACCTCCGCGCCAACCCGGCGCGCCGCGGCGGCCCCGACCTGATCCTCTTCAAGGACTACAAGCGGTTCTCCCGCGACGTCGTGGCCGCGCAGACGACGATCAAGGCGCTCCGCGCGGCCGGCGTCGAGGTGCAGGCCGCCGAGCAGCCCATCGACTGGGCCGTGCCCGAGCAGAAGATCCTGCTGGGCCTCTACCTCGCAGATGGCGAGGTCGACAACGACCGCCGCGCCGCATCGACCCGCCGCGGCATGGTCGCGCGGCTCCGCGCGGGCGTGTTCATCCACCACCCGCCCGTCGGGTACCGGGCCGTCCACGACGGCGGCCGGCGCGGTGGCATCGAGCCCGACCCCGAGGCCGCCGCGCTCGTCGCGAGCGCGTTCCGGCTCGCCGCCGACCCGGCGCGGCCCGTCGACGCCGGGCGGCAGATGCTCGTCGCCGCGTTCGGGCACCACCGCGTCCGGAGCAAGTCCCGGTGGGCCGAGACGCTCGCCAACCGCGTCTACGCCGGCGAGGTTCACGTCCCCGAGGCGGACGGCCGCCCGGCCGAGTGGGTCGCGGGGCAGCACGCGCGCATCGTTCCGCCGGACGTGTGGGCGGCCGTGCAGGCGCGCCTGGCCGGCAAGCCCGAGAAGGGCCGCCGCGCGCCCCTCACGCCGGCGCTGGCGCTCCGCGGGCTCGTGGTCTGCCCCGAAGGCCACCCGCACGCCGGGCGCGTCCTGACGGGCTCCGGGCCGCGCTCGCACACCGGCGCGCAGCACTTCTACTACCACACGCTCGGGGCGGGCGCGTACCGCGTCCGCGCCGAGTCCGTCCACGCAGCCGTCCGTGCCCGTCTCGCTGCCGTCCAGCCGACGCCGGAGTTCCTGGCGCTGCTGCGGGCCGTAGTCGAGGACGCCGAGGGCAACAGCGCCGAGGCCGCGCGCGCCGTCCAGACGGCCGCCCGCCGCGACGTCGCCGCGGCCGAGGCCAAGCTCCTCGCCGCCGCCGACGCCGCGGCTGAGGGGCGCATCGACGCCGACGGGTACGCCGCGCTCGCCGCGCGGTCGCGCGCGCTCCGCGACGACGCGCTCGCCCGCATCGAGCGGGCGGTGCAGACGGCCGCGCCCGTGCCCGCAGGCGACCTCGCGGGCGCGTTCGACGTCGCCGGCGACCTCGCCGGGACGTGGGACCGAACGGACACGCAGGGGCGGCGCACGCTGGCGGGTTCAATTATGCCGGCCGGGGTTGCCCTGAACCCGGACGGACACTTGAACCCGGCGCTGAGCCCTATCGAAGCCCTGCTAACCGGCGATTTTGAGGCGTGCGGGGCGAAAACGAAAGGGGCCGTCTCCGAAGAAACGGCCCCTTTCGAGGGTTGCGACCCGGACGAGACTTGAACTCGCGACCTCCGGCGTGACAGGCCGGCGCTCTAACCAACTGAGCTACCAGGCCGAATCGCAGGGTTAAACCTACAGTGCTGAAACTACGGCTCCCCGCCGGGGCGAGGAGGGGCGACGTCGCCCTCCACCGGGATTTCAAGCAGCGCGGCCGCTCTCGTCCCGGCGTGGCCGGGGGCGGACTCGAACCGCCGACACATGGATTTTCAGTCCATTGCTCTACCAACTGAGCTACCCGGCCGTGTCGGACGCTGCACGCAGCTCCCGGACGGGCCCCGAAGATACGCCTCCACTGAGGGCTGCCCCCCGCTGAGACTTTGTGAAGCACCGCCACCCGCTTATTCGGTGCCGCCGGACCCGGAGAACTGCGCTGTCCGCATCTTGCCGCTCCACCACCCGGGCGGACCCGCCGCCCCGCCGCATGTCCACCCCTCTGCTCTGGCTCCTCAGCCTCGTCGGCCTCGCCCTGATCACCTTCGGGTGCGTGGCGATGCACGGGGCCGACATCGAGTTCGACCTCTCCACCGGCACCTCCGCCGCCCTCGCGAGGACCGGCTTCCCGGGCGTCTCCGCCGACCTCGACGGGCGCGACGTCACGCTCGTCGGGACGGTCCCGACGGAGGCGGACCGCGCGCGGGCTCTGGCGGCCGCAGGTGCCGTGCGCGGCGTCCGGCTCGTCCGCGACGGCCTCGTGGTCGGCGCTACGGCACCGGTCGCGGGGGCCCCCGCGTTTGCCGGCCTGTTCAACCTCACCGACAGCCCCGGCGGGATCGTCGTGCGCGGGCGCGTGCCGCACGAGTCTGCTCGGGCGAGCGTGCTCGAGCGCGTCGGAGCCGTCTACCCCGGCCGGCCGGTTACGGACCAGATGACGACCGACCCGTCCG
>JAYWIE010000216.1:0-12932 GCA_043789155.1 Rubricoccaceae bacterium
CGCAGCGCGCCCGCGGGCTCCGTGCCGGACTTCATCGAGCGCCGCCGGTCGCAGATCGCCGCGGCCCGCCGCCGCGCCGACGGCCTCGCGGCCGACTACGCGCAGGGGGCCGTCGCGTCCGAGGGCACGGCGTCCGAGGAGGGCGTCGGGCGCGTGACCGAGCTCCGCCGGCGGCGGACCGACGCGCAGATCGAGCAGAGCGGCTTCGAGGCGCAGTCGTCCACGATCACCGGCCGCCTCGCGGCGTATGAGGGGCAGCTCTCGCGCATCCCGAGCCAGGCCGTCGAGCTCGCGCGCCTCACGCGCGCCCGGCAGTCCACCGAAGGCCTCATGGTGGCCCTGCAGGAGCGCCTCCAGGAGGCCCGCGTGGCCGAGCAGTCCGAGCTCGGCTACGCCGAGGTCATCAGCGCCGCCGAGACGCCGGGCCTGCCGTTCGAGCCCAACCGCCGGCGAATCGCGCTGCTCGGCCTGCTGGCCGGCCTCGGGGCCGGCGTCGGGCTGGCCCTGCTGCGGGTCCGGCTGGACCACCGCCTGCACCGCCCGGAGAGCCTCCGCGAGCGCGGCATCACCGTCCTGGGCACCATTCCGGACACGACGCCGCTCGTGGCCAAGGACTTCGGCGGGGCCGAGACGGTCACGGTGGGCGGCCGCCGCCTCGACACGCACCTCACCGTCCTGCTGGTGCCGCTCGCGCAGGCCTCGGAGGCCTACCGCGGCCTGCGGACGTCCGTCCAGTTCTCGCGGCCGGACGTCGTCGTGCGGACGGTCCTCGTGACCAGCGCGAGCCCGAGCGAGGGCAAGTCCACGACGGCCGCCAACCTCGCGCTGACGATGGCGCAGGCCGGCCGCCGCGTGCTGCTCGTCGACGCGGACCTGCGGCGGCCGCGCCAGCACACGCTCTTCGGGCTCTCGCGCACGCCGGGCGTCTCGGACGTCCTCTTCCAGCCCATCGAGGCGGGCCTGCTGCCGCCGGGCCTCGCGCCGTCGGGCGTCGAGGACCTCGACGTGCTCGCGGCTGGCGTCCACGCGCCCAACCCGTCCGAGCTGCTCGGCTCGCGCGCCTTCCGCGACCGCCTCGCGGCGTGGGCCGAGGGCTACGACCTCGTCATCATCGACGCCCCGCCCGTGCTCGCCGCCACCGACGCCGCCCTGCTCTCGACGCAGGTCGACGCCGCGATCGTCGTCGTCCGCGCCGGCGTCACCAAGGACTTCGAGCTCGACCGCGCCCTGGACCAGCTCCGGAGCGTCGGCGCGCCGGTCATCGGGACCGTCTTCAACGGCTTCGACTCCAACCACGCCTACGGCTACAAGTACCGCTACACCACGGGCTACGCGACCACCTACGGCTACGGCTACGCCGAGTCGCTCGCGGCCGACGACCGGACGGCCGGCGACCGGACGGCCGGCGACCGGACGACGCCGTGACGCCGGCCGCGCGCGTCTGGCGCGTCTTCTACACCAGGCCCCGCGCCGAGAAGCGCGTCGAGGCGCGCCTGCACGCGGCCGGCCTCGACGCCTTCCTGCCCATGCGGACGACGCTGCGGCAGTGGTCCGACCGCACGCGGCGCGTCGCGGTCCCGCTCTTCCCGGCCTACCTCTTCGCCCGCGTCGACGAGCGCGAGCGGCTCGCGGTGCTGGAGGACGAGGGCGTCGTGAAGACGGTCGCCTTCGGCGGCGTCCCCGCGGCCGTGCCCGAGCGCGAGATGGCGCTCATCCGGACGCTCGCCGGCTCGCCGGAGCACGTCGAGGCCGTCGCCCGGGAGGCGTTCCCGGTCGGGGCCGAGGTCTACGTCGCGCGCGGGCCGCTCGCGGGCGTCCGCGGCCGCGTCGCCGGGCACCCGCGCGCGCTGTACCTGCTCGTCGAGGTGCCAAGCGTCCAGCAGGCCGTCCGCATCCAGATGCCGGCGGACTGGGCCGTGCGGCCGGTCGCCGCGGCCGAGCCGGCACGCCCGGCGCGGACGTCGACGCGGACGCGGGTCGTCCGCCCGCAGATGCGCTGACCCGGCGCGCCCCGCGTCGGCGCAGAGTCAACACGTGAGAGTGCCGGTCGGGCGGATTCCGCCCGGTCCGGCCTGGCCCGCGGGCCTATGTTCGCCCCTTCGATGCCTCACGGGACCACGCCGCGCGTGGGACTGACGGGGCGAAGCCGTTCCCAGATCTGACGTTTTCGTTTACAGACCTGCCAATCCTGATAATTTGCACTACACACGCCGATGGGTGAGCTAATCAGGAAGCTGGCCGTCCTGCTCTCGCCGCGAGAGCGGTGGCAGGCTATGGCCCTCTTCATGCTCATGCTCGGCGGAACGTTGCTCGAACTCGTCGGCGTCGGGGCTATCCCGGCCTTCGTTGCGCTGCTCTCTAACCCGGGCGTGATGGGCCGCTTTCCGCGTGCGGTGGTGGCCGTGCGGTGGCTGGGCCTTGACGAGCCCGAAAAGCTTGTTCTAGCAGGCGCGTTCGCCCTCTTTGTAATTTTCGTCGTCAAGAATGCCTACCTCGCCGTCCAGTCCTGGGCTACGGCCCGGTACGCATTCAACCGGCAGGTCGGGATCGCACGGCGTCTGCTGCGCCGCTACCTCACCAGTCCCTACACGTTCCACCTCCAGCGCAACTCGGCTGAACTGCTCCGCAACTCCAACTACGACGCGATGGACGTCGTCGGGTCTGGCCTGATGCCTGTCCTGACGCTGGCCAAGGAGGCTCTGACCGTCGTCGCTGTGCTGCTGCTGCTATTCTGGATCGAGCCCGTGACGAGCGTGGTCGCCTTCGGCATCCTCGGCGGCACGACTGCGCTCTTCCTGCGCGTGATGCGGCGGCGGACGCTCGCGCTCGGGCAGCAGATGCATGACGCGCGGACTCAGATGATTCAGGCTGTCAACGAGGGGCTGGGCGGCATCAAGGTCACGCGTGTCCTGGGCCGCGAGCAGGACTTTTTCGAGGCCTTCGCCAGGGCGTCGGACCGGTACGCGCATTCGGGGCGCGTGCGGCAGGTGCTCACCGAAGTCCCGCGCCTGTTCTTGGAAACCGCTGGCATTGCCGGCCTCCTCGGCGTCGCTGCTCTCCTGACCGCACAGGGGCGCTCCGCCACGGCCCTCATTCCGACGCTGACGCTGCTTGCCGTCGCAGTCGTTCGAATGATCCCGTCGTTCAACCAGATCACAGCGGCGCTCAACAGCGTCCGCTACGGGCGTTTCGCGGTGGACGCCGTCTACCAGGACCTTGTGGCTGCGGAGGAGCCAGCGCAGGTGACCGGCGACATGCACTTCCGCGAGACGATCCGACTGGACAGCGTCAGTTACCGCTACCCGTCCGCGCCGGCCCCGTCGCTGCAGGGGGTGTCGCTGGAGATCCACCGAGGCGAGGCCGTCGGATTCGTCGGGGCGACCGGGGCAGGTAAGACCACGCTCGTCGATGTGGTCCTCGGGTTGCTCTCGCCAAGCTCCGGGCACCTCACTATTGACGGCGTAGACGTGAGGGGGCGCGAGCGGGCATGGCAGCATCAGATTGGCTACGTCCCGCAGGAGATCTACCTCACCGACGACACCATCCGCCGTAACGTCGCCTTCGGCATCGCCGACGACGCCATCGACGACGCGGCCGTCCTGCGCGCGCTTGCGGCTGCCCAGGCGGCTGAGTTCGTGGACCGCCTGCCGGAGGGCACCCGCACAATCGTCGGGGAGCGGGGCGTGCGCCTCTCCGGCGGCCAGCGGCAGCGGCTCGGCATCGCCCGGGCGCTCTACCACGGCCCGGACGTCCTGATCCTGGACGAGGCCACGAGCGCGCTCGACCACGAAACCGAGCAAGCCGTCATGGAAGCCGTGGACGCGCTGAAGGGCACGCGGACGATCCTGATGATCGCGCACCGCCTGACGACCGTCCAGGGGTGCGACCGGATCGTGACTTTGAAGGACGGGTGCGCAGAGGAGCGGACCGCTACACTCGCCTGACATGGTCGATGTCGTTTACGTGGCGACGTCCGCCAACGATGGGCGGGCGACTCGGATCTGCGTCGCCAGCATCCGGGCCGTCTACCCGGCGATTCCTGTCCGCCTGCTTCTCGGCGGGCGTGTGGCTCCGTCGCGGCTTCGCGAACTGCGCGACGTGTGGGACGCGCACCCGGCTAGCGGCGTCCCGCCCGGCGAGTACGGCTGGGGCTTCGTCAAACTGGAACCTCTCTTCGGGCCGCCCGGCGAGCGCTTCCTCGTACTCGACTCGGACACGGCCATGCTCGGCCCCATGCTCGACGGCCTCCCCGACGCGCCGTTCGTTGTGGACCGCGAGGTGCAGACTGAGGACGAGACGCGACGGCTCTACTACGACTGGCACCTCGCCGGCGACGCCGCCCCGCCTGCGTTCGTGTTCAACACGGGCCAGTGGGTCGGGACAGCCGGCCTGCTCGACCGCGCCGAGGTGGCCGCCCGGCTCGCGCCCGGCCCGCCGCCGGCGGTGCTCGACCCGCAGGCCTTTCGGCAGGGTGAGCAGGGGCTCCTCAACTTCGTCCTCAACCGCGCTGCGCGTCGCAACCCCGCTCTTGTTGCCCGGCATCCGCTGATGCGCTGGCCCGGGTTCGATACGGCCGACGTGAGCGTGGCAGACGTCGCCCTCGGCTCAGCCTCACCGCACCGGCAGGCGATGCACTGGGCTGGCTTCAAAGGGTCACGTCTGGGCGACCTCCCGCGGGCAGACCTGCTCCGCCATTTCGAGCGCCGCCACTACGCCAAGCACGGCGGGTCCCCTCTGCGGCAACTCCGCGCCGCCAGGGACGCGCTCCAGTACGAGGCGTGCCGGTTGGGCCTCCGGCTCCGACAGCGGCTCGCGCGGGTTCAGACATGACGGGCTCGACTGCTTCAGGCCGCGTGTTCGAACGCTTCAAACAGGCGGCTCGCCGCGTCCTCCCGGTCAGCTGGCACCTGTCCGTTCTGGGCCCGCGCTTCCTGCGCAGTCAGGTGGCGCGGCGGACCGCGCTGAGCGTCGCGACAGGCCCTTTCGCCGGCATGCCCTACATCACAGAATCGGCCGGCAGCGTGTGGGAGCCTAAGCTTCTCGGTCTCTACGAGCGCGAACTCCACCTCGTTCTCCGGGAAGCCATCACCCGTCGCCCGTCTCGCATCGTCGACATCGGAGCGGCCGAGGGCTACTACGCGGTCGGGTTGGCGCGAGCTGTTGCCGGTGCCGAGGTGTATGCGTTCGAAGCCGACGACAGCGTGCATCCGCTGCTGCTCTCGCTCGCCGAACGCAGTGGCGTTTCCGCGCGAGTCCATTTGTCCGGCACCTGCACGCCGGACATGCTGCACCAGGCCGTTGGGACGGGAAAGGGCGTGCTTGTGGTGTGCGACGTCGAGGGGGCTGAGGATATCCTGCTGGATCCCGATCACGTCCGAGGTTTGCGCCGGGCGGCCATTCTGGTCGAACTTCACCAGGGACGGGTGCCGGATATCGCGGAGACGCTTCGAACACGCTTCGCGCCCACACACGACATCACGACGGTGGACCAGGAGGCGAGAACAGCCCGCGACTACCCGTACCCGGCCCCCTTGGTCCCCGCCGCCTACCGGCTCAACGCAGTCTCGGAGCACCGCCAGCCTTGGGAGCCGTGGATGCAGTGGTACTGGATGACGCCGCACAGCCGCCCGGAATCGCGCTCGTGACCGCCGTAACAGTCGTCCTGTGCTCACACAATCCGCGGCCGGACTACCTCGCCGCGACGATTGGCGGGCTGAATGCGCAAACGCTGCCAACCGAGTGCTGGGAGCTACTCGTCGTGGACAACGCGAGTGCGCCCGGCCGCGCGCCCGATGTGGACCTCTCGTGGCACCCGGTGGCGCGCGTCATCCGTGAGGATGCACTCGGGCTGACGCCGGCCCGCCTGCGCGGCATCCGCGAGGCGCAGGCGGGCCTGCTCGTTTTCGTGGACGACGACAACGTTCTCGACCCGGACTTCCTCGTACAGGCGCTTGCGCTCGCCGAGGCGAACCCACACCTCGGTGCGTGGAGTGGACGCACGCGCCCTCGCTTCGACGCGCCGCCGCCCGAGTGGACGCGCCGCTACTGGGGCAACCTCGTCATTCGCGACCTCGACCGCGACGTGTGGTCCAACCTGCCGCGCCTGGCCGAGACGATGCCCTGCGGGGCCGGCCTGTGCGTCCGCCGCGCCGTCGCGCAGCACTATCTCGCGCTCCACGAGGCCGGCGGCCGGCGCTTCGTGCTGGACCGTGCAGGCGACTCGCTCGTCTCGGGCGGCGACAACGACCTCGCTGCGTGCGCCTGCGACGTCGGGCTGGGGGTAGGGCTCTTCCGGAGCCTGTCGCTGGAACACCTTATCCCACCAGAGCGCCTCACCGAGGGCTACCTCGCGCGGCTAGCTGAGGGCATCGAGTACTCGTCTGTACTGCTGGACGCCGAGCGCGGGCGGGTGCCAGCGGCACCGTCGGCGCTCCGCCGCGCGGCGACGTGGTTGCAGCCGCTCCGGCACCGGGGCCCGCACCGCACCATCCAGAGGGCCGTCCTGCGCGGCCGTACCCGGGCCCGCCGCGTACTCAGTGCGCAGTCGAACCCCGTTGGTTCAGTGATCGGGCGCTCAGCGCGTTTCGAGACTGTCTTGCCCGTCCCTGGCGGCGTAACAGCGGCCCGGCCGTGAGCATGGTCGCCCGTGCGCTCCGCTTCGCAGAACTGGCGCGGGCCGACGGTCTCGCGTCGGCGCTTCAGATCGTTCGGCTGCGGCGCGCGCGCCGGCAGGGAGAGCACTTCCCGGCGTACGTCCAGCTCGCGCGGCTCCAGCACGGTCTCCACGTCCGGCCCGGCACGTCCGACGCGCACGTGTTCGAGCAAATCTTCCTCGACCGTGAGTATGCCTGCCTGGACAGTGTAGAAAACGTGGGGCTCGTAATAGACTGCGGAGCCAACGTGGGCTATTCGGCGGCCTACTTCCTGTCGCGGTTCCCAACCTCGCACGTGATCGCTGTCGAACCCGACCCGGGCAACGCCGAGGCGCTGGCGCGCAACCTCGCTCCGTACCGCGACCGCGCCCGCATCGTCCGGGCCGGCGTATGGTCCTCACCAACTGAGCTGGTCGTGTCGGACGAGCAGTACCGCGACGGCGGCGAGTGGGCGCGGCAGGTCCGACCTGCCCGGCCTGGCGAGGCCTCCGACTTCCGGGGCGTCGGCATTGCTATGCTGCTTGCTGAAGACGGGGCGGCGCGCATCTCAATTCTCAAGGTGGACATCGAGGGAGCCGAGGCGGTCGTCTTTGGGCCGGGCTATGAGGCGTGGATCGACCAAGTCGATGTGATCGCCATCGAACTTCACGACGACACGGTGTTCGGAGACGCACCGGCCATCTTTCACGAGGCGATCCGCGGGCGCGGATTTTCTGTGTCGCACAGCGGTGAACTCACTATCTGCCGCCGTATACCTGACCTAAATTCCTGATTAGATGCTCAACCATGCTCTCGCCCGCCGTGTCAAAAACCTCCTGTACCGACGGCGGGGTGAACCATATCGTATTGCCGGCCGAACGCTCCGCTACCTGCCGGGTTCGCGGCCGGTTCGGCTGGCGTACTTGGATTCGCCAAACGACAACGTCCGGTTCGACGCACTGCAGGTGGACATGCTCAGCCGTGGCATCCGGTCCGGCGACGTAGTGTTGGATGTTGGGGCACACCACGGCCAGTATGGCATCCTGATGGCCGCGTTTGCTGGGGCAGCGGGTACGGTCGTCTGCTTCGAGCCAGACCCCTACGCTCGGGTCATGCTCGAACGCAATGTTGCGCTCAATCCCGACCTGCGTCCGCCACGTGTCGAGGTGCTTGCGCTCAGCGATGCCGCCGGCGAGGCGACGCTCTTCAGCCGCGGCGGCAACTCGCAGTCGTCGCTGGCCCGCTCGGGCGTCGAGTTCGGCGATGACCACGGTGCCGAGTCCGTCAGGGTCCAGACGGAGACGCTCGACGGATACCTCGCGCGAACGAACACGTCCACGCCGTCGTGGGTCAAGATCGACGCCGAGGGGGCCGAGATCCGCATTCTCCAGGGAGCGGTCGGCCTTCTCGCCGGGTCGGCGAACGTCATCTGCGAACTCCATCCGTACGCATGGACCGAGTTCGGGACGACGTTCGAAGAGCTTGAGACGCTCGTCGCCTCCGCCGGCCGGCGCATGGTCGTGCTGGGAACGGACCGGCCCGTCGTCGCGCCGGCGCAGTACGGATCGGTCCTGCTCGCCCGGGCGTGAGCCCGCATGTTCTCCACGTCGTCGAGAGCATGAACCGCGGGGCGGTCGAGAACTGGCTCGAGCGGATGTTCCTTCACGGGCGTGCGCGGGGCGTCGCTCTGGACTGGACGTTTTACTGTGCCCACGGCCAGCCGGGTGTCCTCGACGCACGTCTTCGTGAGGCCGGTGCGCACGTCGTCTACTCGCCGGTCCCGCTCGGGCAACCACTCGCGTTTGCGCGCGCGCTCCGCCGCGAGATCGCCCGCGGCGGTTACGACGTGCTCCACGCGCACCACGACCTGGTCAGCGCTCTCTACCTCTCTGCTACGGCCGGCCTACCGGTGCGACGCCGCCTCGTCCATGTCCACAATGCCGACGAGACCGTCCCGACGGTAGGCTGGAAGCGAGGCCTGCTGCGCCCGGCTCTGCGCTGGACTGCACTCCGGCTTGCCGACCGCATCGTCGGTATCTCGCAGCACACGCTGGACACGTTCCTCGCCGGCCGCCCGCGCCGGCCGGGGCGCGACCACGTTCACTACTACGGCGTCGATCCCGCCCCGTTTGCCCGCGCGACTGCCGACCGCGCTGCCTTCCGGTCGGGCCTAGGTCTCGCTACCGACGCGCGCCTGCTCGTTTTCGGCGGCCGTCTCGTCCCTGAGAAGAACCCCGTCTTCGCCGTCGACGTGCTGGCCGAGATGGCACGCCGCGACGACCGCGTCGCGGGCGTGTTCGTCGGAGACGGTCCGCTCGCGACCGACATCGTGGCCCGGGCCGAGGCGCTCGGCGTCGCAGAGCGCGTCCGCCTTCTCGGCTGGCGCGACGGCCTGCCCGCGATTCTGGTCTGCGGCGACTGGTTCATCCTGCCACGCCCCGAGACCCCGATGGAAGGCCTGGGGCTCGCCGTCGTGGAGGCCCAACTCGCCGGCCTGCGGCTCGTTCTCTCATGCGGCATCTCCGACGACACACTCCTGCCCGGCGCGTCGGTCGTGCGGCTATCGCTTGCTGCTGGAGCCAGGGCGTGGGCCGAGGCCGCCCTCGCACTCCCGCCAGCCCCTGGCCGGACCGCTGCCGCCGCCGCGCTCGCCGCGTCACCGTTCGATCTCGACACGGCACTGGAGGATCTGGTCCGGCTCCATGCCTGACGCCACCGCCCGCCCGGCCGCCGCCCGGCCAGCGACGCCGGTCTACATGCCGCAACTGGACGGCGTGCGGGCCTTCGCCGTCTTGCTGGTCATTGTCTCCCACTGGATGCCGGAGGCACTGCCTACCGGCATCACGGGCCCGACAGGCGTCCGTCTCTCTTCTCGATCAGCGGTCTGCTCATCACCGGAATTCTGCTCGATGCCCGACTCGGTGCAAAGTTGAGATGACCGTTCCAACCAGTCGCCTGGCTCCCGTTCGCTCGCTCCAGATTGTCGACACGCTCTCAATGGGCGGTGCAGAGACGTGGCTGATGGAAGTCCTACGCCTGTGGGCTGCCCGCGGACCTGGTGCGCCCACGATGGACATCCTCGCCACGAGCGGCAACCCCGGCCTGTTCGACGACGAGGCGCGCGGCCTCGGCGCGCGCGTCTTGCACATCCCGTTCGGCCGGCGCATGCTGCCGGCGTTCGTTGCTCACTTCCGGGCGGTCCTGCGCGACGGTCGCTACGATGCCCTCCACGATCATCAGGACCGGGCGAGCGGATGGCACTTCCTGGCCGGTGTTGGCGCGCTTCCGCCGGTCCGCATCGCCCACGTCCACAACCCGTCCTACCAGATCCGCGACAACTACGGCGTCTCGCCGGCCCGCCGCGTGACGGCCGCGGCTGGAATGGCGCTCGTCCGGCGGCTAGCGACGCACGTCACCGGGACCTCGCAGCATGTCCTCGACGCCTACGGATTCATGACTCCGGCGTTCGCCGGCGTGCCGCGCGCGCCGCTCTACTGCGGCTTTCGGCCCGAGCGCTTCGTCGGCGACCCCGACGCCGCCCGCACCAGCGTCTGCGCGGAGTTGGGCTGGCCTTCCGACGCTCGCATCGTCTTGTTCGCCGGCCGCATCGACCGCTCTGCGGTCCGCGACGACCCACAGGCGCACAAGAACGCGCCGCTCGCCGTCGACGTCGCCATTGCCTGCGCGCAGGCCGACGCGCGCGTCCGCGTCCTCTTCGCTGGCGCGCCGAGCCCGGCTGTGCCCGTGCTCGAAGGCCGTATTGCCGCCGCCGGGCTCACCGGTCGCATCCGGTTTGCCGGAGTCCGGTCAGACATCGAGCGGCTGATGCTCGGCAGCCATGTGCTGCTGTTCCCGTCGCGCGAGGAGGGGCTCGGGATGGTAGCCGTCGAAGCGCAGGCCGCCGGTCTGCCCGTGGTGGCCTCCACCGGCGTGCCGCGCGAGTGCGCCGTCGTGCCCGGCCTGACCGAGTTCGTGCCGCTCGGTGCTCCCATCGACGTGTGGGCCGGGGCCGTCCTGCGGCACGTCGACGCGCCGCGGCGCGCGCCGACCGAGGCCAACGTGCTCGTGGCAGCGTCACCGTTCGCCGTGACCGAGTCGGCGCGGCGGCTGGAGGCGCTCTACCGCACGGGCGCGCTCACCTGAGTCTGGCATGGACCTGACGTATGTGACCAACCTCTCGCCGGGCCTCACTTCGGGCGGCTTCAGCGGAATGAACGTGTCCATGCTCGGCGCTCTCGGCGCAGTCGCACGGGTGCGGACGGTCGGGCCGGTGGACCCGCCTGTTCTGGCGCGCGAGCGGATTGCCTACCGCGCGCGGCGGGCCATCGGGGCGCTGCGCGTGCCCGGTGTGCGCCCTCCGTTCGTCGCCTTCTCCGAGGCGCGCCTCGCGCGCATCGCCGCCACGGTCCACGCCTCGCTCGGCGCGGTGCCTGTCGTCTTCCACGGGTTCACGCCGTGGATCGGCACCCGGCCGGCTGTGCCCTACGCGGCCTGGAGCGACTGCACGTTCCGCGACTACGCCGCGATCTACCACCCGCCCGGCCGCTTCGACGCACACGACCTGCGCCGCATCGAGCAGGCCGAGGCCACATGGCTGCGCGGTGCTGCCGGTGTCTGGTTCACGAGCGCATGGGCGGCCAAGCGGGCTACAAAGGACTATCGCCTCGACCCGACGCGGGTGCGCGTCGTCGGTTTCCACGGAATGACCGAACCGCCCTCGGCCGACACCTACGCGGGCGGAAGCGAGTTCGCCTTCGTCTCGACAGACTTCGCCGCCAAGGGCGGGCACGTGGTTGTGGAGGCGTTTCAGCGCGTTCGCGCGCACTGGCCTGAGGCGCGCCTTGTCATCGTCGGCGACGCGCCGCCGGTGGCCGTCGCTGCGCAGCCCGGGGTGCGATATGCAGGTTTCCTGCGCAAGGAGATCCCCGCCGAGGCCGCCGCCTTCCGCGACGTGCTCGCGCTGGCCCGTGCTGTCGTTCTGCCGACGCGGGCCGATATCTCGCCGCTGCTTCTCGTCGAGGCGGGGGGCTTCGGATGCCCTGCTATTGCTTCTCGGTGCTTCGCGATTCCCGAGATCGTCCTCGACGGAGAAGGTGGCCTGCTGCTAGAGAATCCATCCGACGTATCGGAGGTGGCCGCTGCGATGACCGCCCTGTTGCACGAGAGCGAGCGCTACGACGCTCTGCGCCGGGGCGCTCGGGCCTACGCCTGCGAGCGATACAGCCGTGCCACCTTTTGCAAATGCGTGGCCGACGCACTTGCTATGACGTTCTCCGGCACTCACTGATGAAGGTTCTTTTTCTTGGCGAGATCGGTCATGGCCAGACGTCGCAGATGCGTCTGCGCGCTTTCGAGCGGCTCGGGCACGCCGTCCATGGCGTCAACACGGTCACGCCATGGACGCAGGCCGGCTGGCTTACGCGGCAGGTCCAGCGGCGCCGACGCCGCGGGTCTATCGTCGAGGCCATCAACGCGGACGTTCGCGAGGCCGCGCAGGCGGTTCGCCCTGATCTTGTCTGGGCCGAGAAACAAGAGTATCTCTCGCCCGAAACGCTGGCCGGCCTCAAGGCGTCGGGCGCGCGTCTCGTCCACTTCACGCCCGACCCGTACTTCTCGCTCGCGTGGAAGCGGACGCCGATCATGGATGCCGCGCTCCCGCTCTTCGACGTGCTCGTCTACTGCAAGCGCTACGAGCAAGCGGACTACGAGCGCGCTGGCCCGGCGACAGTCTACATGCCGCTCGGCTTCTCCGACGAGGTCCACCGGCCGCTCCCGTCACAAGACCCACGCTGGAACTGTGCGGTCGGCTTTCTCGGGGGCTGGGAGCCACGCCGCGAACACCTCCTCGCCGCCGTCGCCGACGCCGGTGCTGACCTCAAAGTGTGGGGCGGCTACTGGGACCACGTCCGCGACGGCCGCTGGACGCTGCGCCGCCACGTTATCCTGAACCAGCTCGCGGGCGACGACGCCTACCACATTGCTCGGCGGCCTGCCCTGGCCCACACGCTTCAGGGCAGCGAGGTCTACGGCGACGGCTACGCCCACGCTCTGACGGGGTCCCGCATCGGTCTGGGTTTCTTGCGGACGGTCTGCCCGGACCAGCACACCACGCGTACCTTCGAGATACCGGCCTGCGGCAGCCTCCTCCTCGCCGACCGTACGGACGAGCACCAGGCGTTCTTCGACGAAGGCGCTGAGGCCGACTTCTTCGGGTCTGAGGAGGAGATGCTGGACAAGGTGCGGTTCTACACCGGGCACGAAACCACCCGGGCGCGCGTCGCGGCGGCGGGCCTGCGCCGA